>JANMZB010000365.1:0-3960 GCA_031382725.1 Sphingobacteriaceae bacterium
ATGTCGACATTACAACAACGAGCACTGATGCATTGCAACGCACATTAACAATCGCTCAACCAATTACAACAAACAGCACTGATATTGGCCGTCAAACGAACAGACGTGTTGAGTTTACGTTATACTAAAATATCTTAAACGAAAGGCTTAAAGGGTGTCCGAAAGGTCACCCTTTTTTTATTTTTCTTGAGAAATAGTTTAAGGTTTTATAAGTCTGGCTACAAACATTGTATCCGCTTTAAGATCATACCCATTCAAAAGTTGCTGCTGTTCAAGTTTCAAACCAAATTCTTTAATCAGAAAATCTACCATCTCTTCATTTTCCTCTTTAAATACAGAACAAGTGATATAAATCAATGGCTTACCGGGCTTAAGGTATTTAATAATATTCCTTGCGATAGACTGCTGCAGGTTTTGAAAGGCCTTAATTCGATATTCCTGAAACTGGTTAATCATTTCCGGCGAGCGGCCCCAGGTTCCCGAACCTGTACAAGGCGCATCAAATATAATTCCATCGAACTCGAAGGCGTGGATAAATGGCTGAGGATCTTTCGTTAAGTCTAAGATCTTCTTTTGGTATTTCATAATGCCGGCGTTTCGAAACCGTTCATCCAGGTTTTCAAGAACGCTTTCTCGGATGTCTGAAACAAGAACCTTAATATCTGGCTGCTGGTGAAACAGGTTAATCGATTTACCGCCTGAAGCGGCACAACAGTCCCACCAGTAATCGTATTTCTGAGGTTGGAATAACTGGCACGCAGCCTGAGAAGACAGATCCTGAATTTCGAAGTATTTATTTTCCGGAAAGATCTGATCGAGCTTAGTGCCGTTAGGAAGGCGTAAAGAACGTTCACCTTCTTCCTGATAAGTGATGCCGGCATCTTCAAGTTTTGAAGTAACCCAAGCAGTTTTTTCCGGATAGACTTTTAGAAATAAATCCGGCTGGATAAAAAATGATTTTAAGAAATTCTCCTTTTCAACACCTTTAGATAAGTGTTGATGAAATGGAAAGACATCTTCTAATTCAAAACCGGTATTAGAAGATTTAAGGAAGATCAGCTTTTCATCCAGCGAAAGCTCAATCTTTTCATTAAACTCTGGCTTGAAGTTTTGTAAAAAAGCATTTGAGGTATTAGAACTAAGGAATTCGGCTATAAATAAACGTTCTTCTGTAGGAAGTTCGTTGCAGGCTTTTCCCAACCTGAAATAAGTATACAGTAAACCGCTCGCAATCTTACGGTCGGTTGATCCCATTTGCTTATTCTTGCGAAAAAAATCAGGTAAAAACTTAGCTAGAGGCTTGTCTTCCTGATAAGATTCTAGAACACGTAAAAAGGTTTTAAGCTGTTGCTCGAAGCGGTTTGATTCCATAAATCCTCACCCGCCCGTGCTCGGGGCCTGAACACCCTCTCCTAAAGGAGAGGAGTTTGGATGCATTTGGGTGCTTAATTTTAGTTAATTTTTTAAATTTCACATTCACGCCCAGAAGTCCTCTCCTCTAGGAGAGGATTTAGGTGAGGCCTGAGGCCCTCTACTCCCACTCAATAGTCGCCGGTGGCTTAGAGCTAATATCATAAACAACACGATTTATCCCTTTTACATTATTGATGATATCGTTTGAAATCTTCGCTAGTAACTCGTAAGGCAGATGACTCCAATCGGCGGTCATGCCATCTACAGAACCAACGGCACGTAAACAAATTACATTTTCGTAAGTACGTTCATCGCCCATTACTCCTACCGACTGCACCGGCAAAAAGATCGCCCCCGCCTGCCAAACCTTGTCATACCAGCCCGAAGATTTTAGGTTAGCAATATATATCGCGTCGGCTTCCTGTAAAATGGCAACTTTTTCTTTGGTAACATCTTCGAGTATTCTAATAGCCAGACCCGGGCCGGGGAATGGATGACGACCTAAAATAACATCATCAATACCTAAAGCTTTACCAACTCTACGCACCTCATCCTTAAATAAAGTATTTAGTGGTTCAACTACTTTAAGCTTCATAAAATCGGGCAGACCGCCGACATTATGATGTGATTTTATAGTTGCTGATGGGCCGTTAACAGAGACAGACTCGATTACATCGGGGTAAATAGTTCCTTGTCCGAGCCAGGAAACATCCTGAACTTCATGCGCCGCATCATCGAATACCTCAATAAACACACGGCCAATAGCTTTACGTTTTAACTCAGGATCTTTTATTCCAGCCAGCTGACTTAAGAATCTATCTTTAGCATCAATTCCTTTTACATTCAGCCCCATATGCTGATAAGAATCGAGCACCTGGTTGTATTCGTCTTTACGTAAAAGTCCGTTATCTACAAATATGCAATGAAGATTTTTACCGATCGCGTTATGTAACAACACAGCCGCAACCGAAGAATCTACTCCTCCCGAAAGGCCTAAAACTACTTTATCATTACCAATTTTTTCTTTTAGCGATGCGATCGTAGTTTCGATAAAAGAATCAGGAGTCCAGTCTTGGGTGCATCCGCAAATATCAACCAGAAAATTTTCAAGCAATTGCTTTCCGTCTGTACTGTGGGTTACTTCAGGGTGAAACTGGATTCCGTATGTTTTGCTTCCATTAACCTGATAAGCCGCGACTCTAACGGTATCGGTGCTAGCTATTACTTCAAAGCCTTCGGGTATTTCAGAAATGGTATCGCCGTGCGACATCCAAACCTGAGAATCTTTTGGAATATTTTTTAGTAGCGGATGAGTTTCATTAATGTACTGAAGATTTGCTCTTCCGTATTCACGAATGGTGGATGGAATCACCTGTCCGCCTGAATGTTGAGCCATATATTGAGCTCCATAACAAACCCCTAACAGCGGATATTTATCATGAAATAGTTTAACATCTATTTGTGGGGCATTTTCCTGACGAACCGAATACGGGCTGCCTGAAAAAATTACTCCTTTTACAGTTTGATCAAAAAGTGGAAGATTATTAAAGGGATGTATTTCGCAGTATACATTAAGCTCTCTTACTCTTCGGGCAATAAGCTGGGTGTATTGCGAGCCGAAGTCAAGAATGATGATTTTTTCTTGCATGGGCAAAGATAGAAATTTTGCGTTCTGCTTAAGGCGTTTTTTTGATTTTTTAAGATGCCAATTCTACTTATGATTTCCTATCAACCTCGCCACATACTTCCCAATAATATCAAACTCCAGGTTCACAAAATCGCCCGCTTTAACCTGCTGCAAATTTGTATGCTCATAAGTATATGGAATAATGGCAACAGAAAACTGATCGTCCTTTGAATTCACTACCGTTAAACTTATGCCATTCACACAGATTGAACCTTTTTCAACAGTTACATTTCCAAGTGATGAATCATACTTGAAAGTATATTCCCAGCTTCCGTTAAGCTCTTTTAAATCAATGCACTCTGCGGTTTGATCAACATGCCCTTGTACGATATGCCCGTCGAGGCGGCCATTCATTTGCATACAGCGCTCAAGGTTAGTTAGGCTGCCAATTCTCAAACTACTTAAATTGGTTTTCTGAAGCGTTTCGGAGATAGCCGTTACCGTATGACTGGTATCATCACAAGCAACAACCGTAAGGCAAACTCCATTATGAGCCACGGATTGATCAATCTTTAGCCCAGAAGATATTGAGGACTCGATCGTAATATGAAGATTATCCTGATCATGTTTCAGATCTTTAACTACTCCTATGGTTTCTATAATTCCTGTAAACATGAGATTATGATACTAATTATTCTAGCTAAAGTCCTCCTGAACTTGTTTCAGGAACTTAGATGCTGAAATAAATTCAGCATGACCCGCGAAATTAATACTCTTTCCGGTTCTTTTGCCAGTTAGATGCGGTGCTTTCAGAATTAATCATAACTGTTAATGCCTTTTTTTCTTTTAAAATCTTTAGGCCCATAACCGCCGCAATAAATGCTTCCTCCTCGCAATCTTCAACCGCCATATCGGCTTCG
>JANMZB010000371.1:0-4150 GCA_031382725.1 Sphingobacteriaceae bacterium
CTTAAAAAAAAACAAAGACAATTAAAGCTCCTGCTAAGCGCAGTGTTAAATCTTCCCAGAGGGAGATTAAAAAGAACCCTGTTGAAGTTAAAGAAACAACATCTCAGGTTGTTGAATCGAAAGTTAATTCAGGACCATCAAAACCTGCTACAACAGCAGCTAAGCCAAGAGTGAGGCGACCATCAAAACCCTCATCAGTTAACATTAAACCGCTTGAAGAGCCAAAGGCTCCGGTTAAGCGAAGAACCAGAAGACCGTCGGCACCAAAGTTGGTAGCACCCGAGCCAGAGATTGTTAATGATACTTCAGAAGCAGAAAAAAATACTGAAGGCTCCGAAACTAAAACAGAATAATTCGTATTACAATTGTAATTAACAATTAGTTAACAATAGAATTTACAACTTGCGGTCCCGGCTTTAGTCTGGGACTTTTTACATTTAAAGAATGTCTAAGCAAAAAACACTGCTTAATAATCGGGAAATCAGTTGGTTGTATTTTAATGAACGGGTACTTCAGGAAGCTGGAGATAAAACAGTTCCGCTCATTGAACGCATCCGTTTCCTGGCAATATTTTCTTCTAACCTGGATGAATTTTACAGAGTCAGAGTACCTACGCTTAGTCGTTTAACTAATGTAAACACAAAAGCGAAAGAGATTTTCGGTTATAATCCGCGGAAAATAATTAAGGAAATCAAAAATATCGTTGTTAAGCATGAAAGACGATTTAATCATTTGTATGAGGATGAAATCATCAAAGAGCTGGCAAAGGAAAAGATATTTATAATTAATGAGTATCAGTTAAACGTTTCGCGGGGGCAGTTTATCAAGAAATACTTTAAAGAAAAACTCCTTTCTACATTAGTACCCATTATGCTCGACGAGAGCAAGCCCTTCCCGGAACTTAAAGACAGGGCGATTTACTTTCTTGTTAAATTCACTAAAAAGGACCAGAAGGAAAAGGTGCGGTATAGTTTGATGGAAATCCCAACAAAAAGCCTCACAAGGTTTATTGTATTGCCCGAAACAAACGATTTAAAGTTTATCATTCTTCTTGATGATGTTATAAGGTATTGCCTGGATAATATCTATTTCATATTTGATTATCACGCTATTGAAGCTTACTCCATTCAGCTTACCAGAGATGCGGAATTAGATCTGGATAGAAATGTGAGTGAAAAATTTATCGATACGCTAACCAAGAGTCTTCAAAAAAGAAAGAAGGGCAGGCCAATGCGCTTGCTTTACGATAACAATATGCCGCTAGACATGCTCTCCTTTTTGGTTGATAAGCTTGATTTAGATGCGGATGGATTAATCCCGGGAAACCGGTACCATAATTTTAAAGATTTTATCAGTTTTCCGAATGTTGGCCGGCCCGAGCTGGAGTACGAAAAAAACGCGCCGCTTGAAATTTTAGATCTGGATATGGGTAAGAGTATCTTCACCCAAATTACCAAGCGGGATTATCTGATTAACCACCCTTATCAGTCTTTCGATTATATTATTCACTTTCTTCGCGAAGCGGCAATAGATCCAAAGGTTATCGAAATTGATATCACCCTTTACCGCCTTGCGGAAAATTCGCGCGTTATCAACGCATTAATTAATGCTGCCAGAAACGGGAAAAGGGTAAATTGTTTATTGGAATTGAAAGCCCGTTTTGATGAACAGAATAATATCAACTGGACAAAACGACTTGAAGAAGAAGGGGTTCAGGTGAACTATGGTCTACTTGATTATAAAGTTCACTCAAAAATTTGTTTGATCACCCGCAAGGAGAAAGGAAAAATTACGTATTACGCAAACCTTGCTACAGGTAATTTCAACGAAAAAACGGCTCAGATCTATTGCGATCACAGTTTATTTACCACTAATCCTGATATCACATCTGAGCTTAAACATCTGTTTAAAGGGCTCGACAAAAAAGTTTTTTACAAGGATTATAAAAGCCTCATCGTATCGCCTTTAGAAACCAGAAGTAAAATAGAGGCCTTAATAGATACTGAAATACATAATGCCAAAGCGGGTAAGAATGCCTATATGATTTTAAAAATGAATAGTCTGGCTGATGAGCAGATGATTCAAAAATTATATGACGCAAGTGCTGCCGGTGTTAAAATTCAACTGATAATAAGGGGGATGTGTACCCTGGTTCCCGGTGTTGAAGAGGTTAGTGAAAATATTGAGGTAATCAGTATTATTGATAAATTCCTGGAACATGCCCGCGTGTGGATATTTGCAAATGGCGGGGATGAAAAAATATTCTTAGCTTCCGCAGATTTAATGACACGTAATCTTGATCATCGGGTAGAAGTAGGATTTCCTATACTGGATGAAAACATCAGAAGGGAAATTCGGGAAATCATAGATATTCAATTAAGGGATAATACGAAATCACGCGAAATTAACCAGTTCAATAATAATCGTTATAAACCACATGGTGAGATAAGTTATAGGGCTCAAACCGATATATACACTTACCTTAAAAACAAGAAATAAATTGAGATACGCCGCAATAGACATTGGCTCGAACGCTGTCAGACTGTTGATAGCTGATATTATAGATTCCGGTAAGGAGACATTTTTTAAGAAAAATACCTTAATCCGGGTTCCTTTACGCCTCGGCGATGATGCTTTTATTGATAAAAAGATTTCTCCTCAAAAATCTGAGGAACTGCTAAAGACCATGTCCGCTTTTAAACATTTGTTAGACGTTTATAAAGTATCTGATTATCGGGCTTGCGCTACTTCCGCTATGCGGGAAGCCATCAACGGCGATGAGCTTGTTAAGCGTATTAAAGAAGAAGCGGGAATTAATCTGGAGATTGTTGAGGGGCAAAGTGAGGCTAATATTATTTATTCGAGCCATATAGAGCAAACGCTGGAGCGGAAAAAGAACTATTTATATATTGATGTTGGTGGCGGTAGTACCGAGCTTTCGGTATTTTGTGATGGTAAAGTAAAAGCCTCAAAATCGTTCCCGATAGGTACAGTAAGAATGCTTGATAATGCGGATACGGACGAATCATGGACGGAAATAAAGGAATGGATTCGGGTTAACAGCAAATTGTATCCCAACTTGATTGGCATAGGAACAGGTGGTAATATTAATAAGCTCTTCAAAATGTCGGAAGAGAAGGATAGCATGCCTTTAACTTTTATCAAGCTTAAGGAAATGTACAACTACCTGAATGGCTTTTCATTAAAAGAGCGCATTGCTGTTTTGGGGTTAAATCAGGATAGGGCTGACGTTATTATTCCTGCTTGCGAAGTCTATTTGAGTGTGATGAAATGGGCTGGCGTAAAGCATATCTTCGTTCCGAGGGTGGGCATGGTCGACGGAATTATTCAACTGTTGATTGAAAAGAATAAAGCAGTACAAAAGGAAATCAAGATTTAGGTATTTGCATGTCTAAACCAAACGGACCCATAGGTATTTTTGATTCCGGTTACGGCGGTTTAACGGTTTTTAAAGAAATAGTAAAGGCGCTTCCTGAATATGATTATGTATATCTAGGCGATAATGCCCGTGTACCCTACGGTACACGTTCATTTGAAACGGTTTATAAATACACCTGGGAATGTGTCCAGGAACTGTTTGAACTAGGCTGTAGTCTGGTTATTTTGGCTTGTAATACCGCATCCGCGAAAGCACTTAGAAGCATACAACAAAATGATTTACCTAATTTAAACGGTATACATAAAGTACTAGGGGTAATCAGGCCTACGGCCGAGGTTGTGGGCAACTATACCAAATCCGGCAATGTTGGCATTCTGGCAACTCAGGGCACTGTTGCATCCCTCTCGTATGTAATCGAAATTGAAAAATTTTTCCCGGAGATAAATGTATTTCAGGAGGCATGCCCGATGTGGGTTCCGCTGGTAGAAAATAATGAAATTGATAGTCCGGCTACCGATTACCTGGTAAAAAAACAGTTAGATAATTTATTTAATCAAAGTCCGGAGATTGATACGCTGGTACTCGCATGCACACATTATCCTGTTTTAATCAATAAAATTAAACAGTTTATCGATCCTTCTATCAGCATCATTTCCCAAGGCGAACTGGTAGCCACATCTTTAACAGACTACCTTCACAGACATCCCGAAATAGAAGCGCTGTGTTCTAAAAAGGGGCAACAGAAGTTTT
>JANMZB010000458.1:0-20285 GCA_031382725.1 Sphingobacteriaceae bacterium
TTTGCCATTTGTACCTGCGACGTGTACAGTCTTGAATTTTGTTTGAGGATTACCTATGCGATCGCAAAGTGTAATGGTATTGGTGAGATCTTTCTTAATAGCCGATGCGCCCAGTTTAGAGAACATGGGCAATCGAGAATAAAGATACTGTAGAGTTTGCTCGTAGTTCATTGAGCTTGAAAGAAGTATTTAGTCGACTTTAAAACTAAAAACATAGCTGCCTTCCTGAATTTCGGGCGCAGTTTCCGAACGATTAAATCTTGCGCCTTTTACAGCCCTGATGCATTTCTGTTGCAGCTGATAATCTGCAAGTGTGGTTCCTTTTCCAACGCGTGCATAAACTATTTCACCATTTTTATCAACCCGTATATCAATTACAATTCGTCCTGTAGACTGACCGGAATCTTCCACTTTCGGTTTTACGATCGATTCTCTATTAGCCAGCCTGGCATTACCAAACCCTGATCCGCCTTCACCATAATTAGAGGCTAATGTAGAACCATCTGGGTCGCCCTGGTTACCCGGAGTGCTTCCGGTTCCGTCACCTTTACCTGTTCCGGTGCTTTTCTTTCCTTTATATAACGCGTTCTGGTTAACCGCTGGTTTGCTGACTTTAGCAGGGGATGTAGAAGGTGTTGCCGTCGTGCTTTTTTTGGAAGTTGTAACAGCAGGTGCATCTTCTGAATTTTGAGTTACAACCGCTTTATCGCTTGTTTCGGCAGATGGAGCAGTTTGCGTTTCAGTTTCAGGGACAACCTTGTCGGGCGCAGTATTGTTGGCATTTGGGGAAACAGAAGGCTCTTCCATACTTGTGAAATCGTCTCCCATACCTTCGGCCACGGTACCATAGTTTACTACTATCCCACCTGTACCTTGCTCTGGCGGCTGCACCGACATACCAAACACGATTAAGTAGCTTATCAAAATAATTAAAGCCATTAAACCTGTTGAGATGGCTAATGCTTTCGGGTAATTATTTTCTTCCTGATAGTGCATTTTATTTTTGCTCGGTTGCCAACACTAATTTGATAGCCATTTTGTTCGCGATATCCAATATCTGAACAACATCCTGAATCGCAACCGTTTTATCAACATACAACACAATGGTTAATTCCTGGGTCTGTTTCTGATAAGTACCAAGTTTATCCGGAATTTCTGCAAGCGTAATCTCTTGTTTTTCCAGATAATATTGCAACTCTTTTGTAACTGAAATAGTAACGGTTTTTTTCGATACTGATTGTCCCGAATCAGATTTAGGAAGCATCAGTTTGATCACGTTCGGGTTTGTTACGGTAGACGCAATCAGGAAAAACAACATCAAAAAAAACATGATATCATTCATGGCAGTAGTGTGTAACTCTGCATGAGGTCGTTTTCTGCCTTTTAAATTCATCGCCCTGGTTCTTCTAACAAATCAATGAATTCTACCGCATCTGTTTCCATCCGCAGAATAACTCTGTCTACCATAATATTTAAGATATGATAGCCGATGTAGGCAACAATACCAATCATTAAACCGGCTGCCGACGTGATCATCTTTTCGTAAAGTCCACCGGCAATTATACCCATACTAATATTGTCAGATAGCGAGATATTGTAAAATATCTTAATAACTCCCGAAATAGTTCCAACGAAACCAAACATGGGCGCAATTCCGGCGATGATTCCAAGTATGCTGATATTCTTTTCAAGTTTTGATACTTCAAGTTTTCCGATGTTCTCAATCGCACCTTCAATATCTTTAATCGGCCTGCCAATACGTGTTAAACCTTTTTGAAGCATTCTTCCCAAAGGAGTATTGCTGTTTCGGCATAAAGCAATCGCTGCGTCAAGCTTGCCTGCTAAAATGCTTTGTTTAACTTGAGAAATTAAATTTGTCTCGTCTCTTGATGCTTTTCTGATTGTTAAATAACGTTCGATGAAAATAATCAAGGCAAGAAAAAAGAGTAAACCCAAAGGGATCATTACCCAGCCGCCCTTCATCAAAAGATCGAGGAAGCGGAGTTCCTGAACAGCCTGGACTGTTTGCGTAGCAGATGTTGCTACCGTATCCGGAATTATACCATTAAGTGAATCTGATTGTAATAAAAACATGTGTGTGGTTTAATTTTCTTTATTATTAACGGTTAGGATCCATGCATCTTTATATACCCCGGCCTGGATACGTTTCTTCTCCTTATTGGCAGCACTCATAGTTGTAAACGTTCCGATACTGATTTTATATTTCGGCTTGTCGGTATCAACTACTACTTTGGCATCAATGCCTTTCCTCCGGAATCCTTTCGCTGATCGTTCAGCTTCGTTTTTTAAATAGAAGGAAGCAATAATTACTTCAAATACTCTTTTGGGCTTAGGCTCTTCTTTAACCACTTTCGCCGGAGTGCTCTGGGTTGTGATGCTAACCGAATCTGGAGCTTTTTCAACCTGAGCTCCATGTATACCTTCTTTTTCAAGGTTTTCCATTAAACTATCAGCGAAAGCTATTGAATCTCTACGTGTTTCAGGTTTGATAACAGGTGGTAAAACTTTCCTTTCGGGGATTGGCTTTTTCGGTGCCTGGTTTGATGTTCGAAAATACTGGGGATAGTAGAAATATGCCAGCGCGGCAAGAGTACTTGCGACTACCAAAACAAGAACAATCCAAAGTGTTTTTGAACTGGATGATTCCTCATCAGAAACGTCATAGTTAACTTCCTGTACGGGTGCCGCGATTGTTGCAGCTTTATTAATGGTCGTGAGTTCTTCGACCGGTTTCAGACCATACAAATCGATACTCGCCGCAATCGGCGCCGATCTAAGTGTATATCCTTTATCTGATTTTAACAATTCTCCAAGCGGAGCAACATTCGCGTTTGAATCTTTGTCCAGATCGTTCTTAATAGTTTCTATGAAACGATCTAAGAAATAGATGGCAGATGATTCGGAGATGCGTTTTTTCGCAACAATATGTTTTACTAAAACGGTGTCAGAGCCCTCTTCAGCCTTAAAATCAATTTTATACGATGGCGGATAATACAGCCCGTCTTCCTGATTCAAGTAGGCTGCTATCTTCTTTTTGAAAAAGATTCCTATACCCGGCAGTCCCACTTCTTCGTGCTCGTTTAGTAGATCAGAAATATATTGAGCGATATCCATTAATGGTAAAATTAATCTAATTTATCTGACACCACAAATAGCATCAAAATGAATAATTAAGACCGCCAAGGATATTTAAGCCAAGGTTAGGGTAATATAAATAACGTTGATATTCGTTACCGAAAAGGTTGTTCGCTCTTAGAAATACACCAATTTTTTGTTTAATCTCATACTCGGCCCCAACGCTTAGATCTACGTAACTGGCTACCGTAATTACTTTGCGAGTAAGCGATGGCTGGTCGTAAGTCAATCCGTTAGAATCACCATTAAGCACTAGCTCTGCGTCAAGTATAAATTTCTTTTTTAGTGATAATCGTGCATTGGAAAACAACCTGAAATTGGGTTTATACCAAGCCTGTTCTTCGATGCCCATTTTATACTCATTCATTTGAAGTCTGCCGCTTAGATCCAAAACTTCAGAAGCTTTAATACTCAGTTCACCCTCCAGTCCAAATGTTGTGCTGTTCCCTCTATCGTATATCACATCAAACATTTGAAAGCCTTTTGTGCTATTAGTAAACAGCGGCATATCTTCAATCGTTTTTAAATATACCATCGCTTTAAAGCCAAAACCAGCGCCAGCGTTTCCTTTAATACCGCCATAGATATTAGATTTTTCGATGGCATTCTCAATCTTAATATTACTTCCGATAAATGGATTTTCCTGACTAAAACTCCTGATCGTAGACTTAAGTACATCGCCAGTATAACCGCCAAATATCGTTGCATATCCCGGAACAATAGGAAATTCTCCAATAACGGTCGGGAATAAATTGGTCCTGGATTCTGTGCCAAATTCTTTAACTAAATTAATTCCCAGCGAAAGCTTATAATTTTTACCCTGTAACTTGATATAAGGATTTATCCTGATCAGGTTATTACTGATATCATAAGCTGAATCTTTGGATGCAGTAAAATCGATCGAAGTATTTGCGCCGATATTAAAATCTCTCCAAACCTTGTTAAAAAATCCACTTAACGTATAAGAGTTTTCCTTTGTATCGCGACTGTTTCGCAACATATACGCATCAATTTTTCCCGCATAATCAGATTGCGAGGAATCGGTATAGTTTTTTAAAACTTCGCCTTTAAGGTTTAAGGTGCCAAATCTTTGACGGCCCGGGTTGAGGTTCGCTGATATATTCTCCGGATTAAATCCATAAAGAAAAGTTGAAAAGCGGTCGTAGTTTAAGGCTCCATTTAAGGTGACCTGATTCTGAATGCTTTTACCGAAGATACCTGCTTCCTGGCGGGTGTATGTTTGTTTCTCGAGGTCGCCGCTTTGATTAATATGCTTTAGGTATCCACCCGCCTGTAACGCAGGGTCGGCTCCTGTATTGATATAAATTTCACCTAAAGCCGTACCTGCATTTCCTGCACCAAGCTTTGCGTAGTTATTCTTTAAAACTGCTGGCTGGATTTGGTTAAGTTCTTCAGCCTGAAGCTGACGCAAGTCACTATTTAACTCAAGGCGTTTATCCAGAATGCTATAATTCAGATTTGGCTTAAATGGTTTTCGGCTATTTAAATCGGGGCTTCTTCTGATTTTTGAAGCATCCGCAAGTACCGGCATGTAAGGTCTTACTACCTCAATCTCCTCGGTTAAGGCTTTTTCCTTAGTCGGCTCTTCTTTCTTAGGTTCAGGCTGGGTTTGCGCAAATCCTGCGAAAGCAGAGAGCATTGCTAGTAGGAATATATAACGGAAATATGCTGATCTCATCTTATTTCTTTTTGTTTAATTGCTCCAGCTTAGCTTTAGCGGTTGGAAGAATGTCATCATCGCCCTCGTAATTTGAGATGATACTTTGCAGGGTGCTCTTAGCCTGAAACGGATCTTTTAACGCAACGTAATTATCAGCAAGCAGCAAGAAACTTTTTGCCACCCAATAATCGTGCGACGGCATTTTGTTGATTAACTCAAAAGCTGTTTTTTGAGATGTTTTGTAATCGCCTTTAGTATATTGAAGATAAGCTACATTGTATTTTGCTTCGGCTCCAACAACCGTAGTAGTTTTGGTAGAAACTTCAGTAAGTTCCTTTAGCGCGGTAGTCGTATCTCCTTTTGCCAGATAAGCTTTGCCCGAATATAAACCTGCTCTGAATTTATCTTCCGCAGATGCTTTTTCAAACCCTTTTACAATCGTGACGTATTTTAACACATCATCAGGCATATTCATCTGACTGTAAGCTTCCATCAAATTGTTGACTGCAAAGCCATAATTAGCCCTGTATTCAGAAGTTAATTCCAGTTTTTTGAGATAGACCACAGCCTCGTTATATTTCTTTTGGTTGAGGTATAGTTTTGATATGCTGATCAATGAACGCTCGGTGTATTCGCTTGTCCAGTCGTTTAATACAAAGGTGTAATCAGGAATTGCCTCATCCGGGCGATTGATTTTTACTAGACTTTCGGCACGGATAAACCTTGCGTGCTTTTCGTGAATTGGTTTTGGAAACTTATCGAAATAAGCATTCACAGCTTCGAAAGAACCCTGATAATCGCCTTTTAAAAAGCGGTTGTTTAAAGCCTGGAAAGTGATGTTATCCTGTTCGGAGGTGCTTAGATTACCAATGTTGGTGGTATTTGCGTAGGTCAAAAATCCTTCCGCATCAGATTTATCGAGGTAAATATTCTTGATAGATTCCAACGCAAGTTTAGCTTCATCCGTTTCCGGATATTCTTTTACAACCCGCTGAAATGCAACTAAGGCTTCCGCGTCTTTATCTTGGTTGTAATAAATAAGTCCGATAGTAACCAAAGCCCGGGGCACATAACTGCTTCTTGGATAGTTGGTGATAAGATCATTCAATCCGGTAGTTGCAGCCTCATTATCCTTTTTAACAAAGTATGTATAACCGATTTCAAATGTGGCGTCATCCGCATAATTAGATTTTGGAAACTGACTGAGAAGGGATTTATGGGTGCTTATTTTAGCATCATTTTGTTCTTGCAGTCCCTGGATCATCCCTCGTTGAAACAGCGCATAATCTTCGCCTTGCGCATTCCATGCAATAATTTTATTGTATTGAGCCAGTGCCTGAGGGTAATTTTTTATTACGAAATATGAATCGGCCAAACGCAAAGTTGCGTCATTGATGGTGTTGCGATCTTTTTCATCGCCACTTAAAAACTTTTGAAAATAGTTGGCCGACTTTGCATAATTATCATTTTGAAATGCCGAGTAACCTAATGCGTAATTGGCAAAATTGAATACGTCGGTATTTTTCGCAGCAGGCATACCTAAAAACTTCTCGAAATTTGCAACCGACTCGCCGTATTTGCGAACCTCAAATCCCGCCTCAGCCAGCCAATAAGTTGCAAGTGCCTCAATCTCCGGATCAATTGGATTTCTGATTGAGCGCATAAACATCGAAATACTGTTTTCAAAGGCTCTTTCGTTATAGAATTCTAATCCTCTGAAATAAGTAACACGTTGGTAAACTTCACGTGTTTCTTCGTTTTTTTCTTTAATGGTTTCGAGTATGTCGACAGCATCTTTGTAGTTTTTTGTAGAAAGAAGCACCTGGCCTAATAACGTTTTGGCTTCATTTAATCTCGCTGAACGCGGATAGGTTTTCAGGAACTCCTGAACGGCATCTAATGCTACCGAGTGAAATTCAAGCTCGTATGAAAGTTTAGCATAATTAAACAAGCCTTCTTCTTTTAAGGCAGGATCGAAATCCATTTTAGATGCTCTGAAAAAAGCATTCCGAGCACTTTGTTTATTACCGGTTTTGATGAAGGCTTCACCGAGAACGATCATTCCATGTTGATAGAAAACATCAGGGTTTTCAAGTTTCTCAAGTTCTGTAATTGCTTTTTTCGGATCGTTGAGCTTCAGATGCAAATACCCAATCTGGTAAGAATCCTGATTGTTTTGTGTTTTCCCCTGATCTAAATCCTGAAACTTCTGGTAATAGGTGGCTGATGTTTTATAATCTGCTTTCGCGAAGTAAGTAGCTCCAACAATTCGATACATGTCCGCTTTGTACTTTGCATCAATCGTTTCGATAGCCGGAATGGTATAGCGAATTACATCATCATATCTTTTGTCGAGAAAATAAAGCGCAGAAATATAATAAGGATAGCTTGACTGGTAGGTTTTTGAATCTTTTAACCGTTCGAACTCTCTTAATGCTGTTTTATAATCAGCATCGAGGTAATTTAGATATGCGTAATAGTAAATTGAAGATTCTGTATACTCGGTTTTTTGATCTTTAAGTTTGGCAAATATTGGCTCAGCTTCAGAGTACTGTTTGGTAGCAAAATATGAGTAAGCTAATTTAAAGCGGTATTCATCACTTTCCTTAGATGTTAAACTGTTGGCATCGATCTGTTTGTACCATTCAATTGCTTTTTCGTAATTCTTGTTTTCGAAATAGGAACTTCCAACATAAAAGTAAGCGGATTTGGTATTGGCACTAGCCGGATACTCACGAATAAATTTTAAGAACAGGCCTTCAGCATTTTGATTTCCCAGTTTCAAGGCACAAACCGCCTGATAAAATTGCGCATTTTCTTTTAGCAAAGATACCTGCCGGTTATCCGCCGGTTGAGTTGAAGGAGCCGTATTTGATTGTTCTACTTTGCTAAATTGTTCGCTGGCGGCGACATATTTGCCTTTGCCTAAAAGCTCAATACCCGATTTATAGGCTTGATTTAACCTGTACCATTCTGTTTGTTGAGCCAGTGAAGCAAGGGAAATGAACAGGCATATAATTGTTATCCGGGCAGTTTTGTTGAGCATAATTTAAATTCTGTGCGAAATTAACAGATTAACAAGCGGTTAGTCCACAGGAGTAATTAACACATGTGGAAAACAACCCCAATAACGTAAGCTGCTTAAATAACGGTATAATGGTTTTGATTTTTTTAACGTACCCGATGAAACCAGAATGACCGATTAGAGGCTCTTCATTTCTCTTGCGGTTGCTTCAACTTTGTTTTTTAACTCTTCTTTGTAAGCTTTCAAACGCCCGGTAAGATTTTCATTACAAGTGCTTAAGATCTGTGCAGCAAGAATACCTGCATTTTTTGCAGCGTTTAATGCTACGGTTGCAACCGGAATGCCGTTGGGCATTTGCAATATAGATAAGATAGAATCCCAGCCGTCTATCGAGTTAGAAGATTTTACAGGCACACCAATTACGGGCAGATGAGTTATGGATGCCACCATTCCCGGAAGGTGGGCAGCACCACCTGCACCGGCAATTATTACTTTCAATCCTCGTTCTGATGCTGTTTTTGCATAGTTGAACATTCGTTCTGGAGTGCGGTGTGCCGAGACTACAGTGATTTCATAGTCAACACCTAATTCTTTCAGTACATCTGCAGCATCCTGCATAACAGGTAAATCTGATTTGCTGCCCATTATTATGCCTACTTTAATCATAAATTCAAAAGTTAAAATTAAAAATTCAAAAGTATTAAATCTGAAATCTGGTTGTTAGATTGTTAAGCAGGCAAAAGTTTTGAATTTTAACTTTTGAATTTTGACTTAAATCTTCACCTTAATCGTTTTCTGAATATGCCTCGCTTTCGCGATAGCCTGTTCACGGTCGGCATTAACAATTGTAATATGCCCCATTTTACGGTAAGGCTTTGTGAATTGCTTTCCATATAAATGCAGGTGAACTCCTGTTTCTTTCAAAATATCTTCGAGGCCTTCGTATGCCGCAAGTCCTTCATATCCGGGCTCACCCAGCAGATTAATCATTACGGCATTGCCGATCGCCGTAGTTTCTCCCAGAGGTAAATTAAATATAGCCCGGAGATGTTGCTCAAACTGTGAAGTTTGATTCCCTTCAATACTGTGATGTCCGCTATTATGTGGGCGAGGAGCGAGTTCATTCACTAAAATTTTTCCATCTTTTGTGAGGAACATTTCCACAGCAAGCACGCCTGTTATTTTTAACGCTTCAGCTATTTGAATGGCCAGCTGATCTGCCTCTTTTAGTATTTCAACAGGCAGGGTAGATGGTGAAATGAGGAACTCGACAAGATTTACATCCGGATTAAATTCCATTTCAACACAAGGGAAGGTTTTTACCTCTCCATCTTCATTCCTCGCTACTATAACCGCTATTTCTTTTTCAAAATCTATCCATTCTTCAACAATGCTGGGTGCATCAAATGCATCCTTTAGATCTGATTTGGATTTTACCTTATATACGCCACGGCCATCGTAACCATCTTTGCGTAGTTTTTGAATATAGGGAAATTCGATTTCAGAAGCTTGTAATGCTTCTTTCGAAGCGATGAGCTGGAATGGAGCAGTTGGAATTTCGTTTTGTTTAAAGAATTCCTTTTGCAAGCCTTTATCCTGAATCAGTCTGATAATACGCGATTGCGGATAAACTAATACACCTTCATCTTCAAGTTGTTGAAGAGCTTCGACATTGACTTTTTCAATTTCTATAGTAAGCAAATCAGTTTGTTTGCCGAATTTGTATACCGTATCAAAATCTGTTAACGAGCCTGTTACAAATGTATCGCAAAGGTTTTTACAGGGAGCGTTAATATCCGGATCAAGAACTTTAATGTTGATATTGTAATTTATCGCCTGCTGAATAAGCATTCTCCCAAGCTGTCCGCCTCCAAGTATCCCTACACGTAAATCACCATAAAATGCTTTCATAAATACTTAAATCGTTTTATTTTCAATAGGCTCCTGCCTGATGCTTATTTTGATGTTAACAAACTTTCTTCCTTTATTTTCTTTTGTAATTCGAGTATCGCGCCAATAAGTGCTTCGGGCCGAGGCGGGCAACCTTGAACATAAACATCAACTGGTATTATGCGGTCAACGCCTTTTACAACATGATATCCGTGCTGCCAATACGGCCCCCCGCAATTCGAACATGAACCCATCGAGATTACATATTTCGGTTCAGGCATTTGTTCATAAAGACGTTTAATTCTTTCGGCCATTTTGAACGTTACGGTGCCAGCAATAATAATTACGTCAGATTGCCTTGGCGAAGGACGGGGAAAAACACCTAAACGATCAAAGTCGAACGTGGAAGCGTATGAACCCATCATTTCGATAGCGCAACAGGCAATCCCGAAGCTCATGGGCCATAACGAAGACAAACGAGCCCAGTTCAACAAATCGTCCACTTTCGTGACGATAATTCCGCCATCTTGCGACATTCTTTCTAAACTCATAATTGTGGTGGTTTTCTGAATGTTGGTTTAAAAGCGGGTTTTGCAACCGGGGGTGTATTGGTACTAGTAGGATCAACAGCAAGGTATTCTTCCGGTTTTTCTAAAGAAAAGGGTTTCACCTTATAAGTATCATTATTTATCGAATCGTATATAGATAAGGGTATCGCATTTTCGACTACCGGTAATTTCTGGTTCGGGCGTATCCAGTCTAAATCACCTTTTCGCCAAACATACACCAGGCCAATAAGTAATATTCCAACAAAAATGAACATTTCTATTAGCGTAAGCCAGCCCCATCTTGGGTCGGCGAGAATGAGCGCTTTTTGTGCGAAGACGGTTGTCCATGGGAAGATGAAAATCATTTCGACATCGAACAACAGAAAGATCAAGGCGATAACATAAAACCGCGTATTGAATTGAAGCCAGGAGTTGCCTGTTGGTTCTTCGCCACACTCGTAAGAGCTGAGCTTTAATGGTGTGGGTTTATTGATAGAAAGCAGCTTTGAAAGAAACAAAGTTCCGCACACCAACACAATCCCCATGATGAGAAAAATAAAGATCTTGCCGAATTCTGTTAATTGCGATGCTTGCTGCACGCGGCAAATTTAATAATTTTTGATTGGGTATGAGAGATAAGATGTAAGAGATAAAGCGTTTAGTGGGGCACTAACCGTCGGGGCTAAGCAGTGATGAAATGGTAGAGCAACGTTTAGAGTACATTCATCAGAATGTTATTTTCGACCTATCCGACCGCTTCAATCAAAAACGCTTACCAAGCGTGATACCCCAACGGGGGTAATTCACCTCTAATTCCGAATTGAACATTCTTCCTAAACCAAGGTAGCCTTCCCCAAAAAATCCATTTTTGTTCAGAAATTTACCCCCCGCAGCTACTCCCATACCAAAGGAATTTTCGCTGACAGAATAACTTCCAGAATTAACTATTACTCCGTTTTCAGAGTAGGTAAAGTCATACCCATCTTCGTGACTAAACAGACCGGCATTCGCTTCGATAAAAAAGCCTGAAGCTTGCATTTTTCCAAAATACATCCTGTAATATGGCAATAATATGAATTTATAATTGCTGTCATCATCAAACCTGGCAGCCACCGATAATCCAATTCCTGAATTATCGCCCAAAATACGTTCGTAGGTTAGTTCAGCAATGCCAAGTACGCCGTACCGCAAATTGAGTTTCAATTCATTTTTTCCGGCGACTACTGATTTCAGCGAATCGGAAGCTTCCGGAGAACCAGCTTTCTGAGCACAAACAATACCGGCGCGGCTTAAAAAGATAAGCGAAAAGACAAATAAAAATTTTTTCATGAAAAATAACGGAGTTAGTGATAGACCAGTCGCCAAAATTTATTGCTGGATTTGCTGCTTCAAATATAACACCTGCAAGAAACTTCTGCAACCCTTCACAGGCTTAGATAAATCTTTTTGCCTGATTTCTATGATCTACGCAACTAATCCACGAAGGACTAACTTTCAAATTTAAACCCGGGTGAAATGGATACCGGCCCAAAGCGTAAGGCCGTGCTGCTGTTTTGTGCGAAAGGGTAGGCGTATGAATGGAACACGGGGCTGCAGTAACCACAGAGAAAGAGCTTTGGCTTTTCAAATAAATCAATAGTACTATGTTTTAATCGTACTCCCATAGCGTTCTTTGCGTCAAACCCTTTGCGATCTTTGCGTGATACCTGAGAATTTTTCACGCAAAGCAGATAAGCAAAAACACGCAAAGCCCAAAGGAAACATATTATTTTATGCTCTTTGCGTAAACCTTTATAGTTCGATTATTAATTATAAAACCAATTTGATATAAGAAAAAATCATCCTATATTTGCACTCTTGTTTTAAGAGCTACATTAGTTTTATATAAGTCATGAAAAGAACATTCCAGCCTTCTCAAAGAAAAAGAAGAAATAAGCACGGATTTAGAGAGCGTATGAGTACTGCTAACGGCAGAAGAGTTTTAGCTTCGAGAAGAGCTAAAGGCAGAAGAAAATTAAGCGTTTCGAGCGAGCAGCGCCACAAAGCATAATTTGATTGCAGTCCTTTCCGTTTAACGGAATCTGCAGATCATTCTGCGATAAAGGTTTAAGCAATCTAGATGTATACATTCAGGAAAGAAGAACGATTATGCAGTAAAAAGCTTTTAGATAAGCTTTTTCATAATGGTTCTTCTTTTTTAGTTTACCCATTTCGGGTAGTTTCTTTGCCCCAGGCTTTAACTGTTGATACACCAGCGCAGGTAGTTATTGCGGTTTCGAAGCGAAAATTTAAACGTGCGGTTGATCGCAATCTTATCAAACGCAGGGTACGAGAGGCTTACCGCTTAAACAAGGAAGAATTACTTTATTCCTTCCTCAAAGAAAATCATCTTCAACTTCTTATAAGCATTCATTATATCGGGAAGGAAATTCCTGAATATCAATTTATTGATAAGAAACTGAAGCAGGCTTTTAAAAAACTTACAGAATCGTATGCAAATCAGTAAGTTAATTCTAAAGCCAATCAGCTTTGTGTTCCTATTGTTGATAAAGATGTATCAATATTTAATATCGCCGCTTTTTGGTGGTTCTTGCCGGTATACACCAACCTGTTCTAACTATGGTGTGGAGGCAATAAAAAAGCACGGACCATTTAAAGGTTTATGGCTTACCGTTAAACGGATTTCGCGCTGCCACCCCTGGGGCGGCCATGGGCCAGATCCGGTTCCCTAACATTTATCTTTTTCGCATATTTGTTTTCGATGGCACTTATACTTCAATTAGAAACTTCAACTACTTCTTGTTCTGTTGCTTTATCTATCAATGGTGAAACCGTTGCTCTTAAAGAAATAAACGAAAGAAATGCTCATGCAAGTAGTCTAACCCTGTTTATTCAGGATGTTATGCTTTCGGCTGGTAAGGAAATGAACGATCTGGATGCGATAGCCGTGAGTATGGGGCCGGGCTCTTATACCGGTTTGCGCATAGGTGTTTCTACTGCAAAGGGCTTGTGTTATGGTTTGGATATTCCGCTTATTGCGATTAATACTTTAGAGGCGATGACTGGTGGATATCAAATGATTGATGCTGGTCAACCAGGATTATATTGCCCGATGATCGATGCCCGAAGAATGGAAGTTTATTCGGCGGTGTACGATACGAATATGAAAGAAGTGTTGCCTGTGGAGGCGAGGATTATAGACGCTAACTCCCTTTCGGATATTTTAAGCACTCAACGCATAACCTTTTTTGGAGATGGCGCAATGAAATGCAAGGATGTTCTTTCCGGTTCTTCAAACGCGGTTTTTGTGCACGATTTTAATAACTCTGCAAAAGACATGAGCACGCTTGCTTATCAAAAGTATCTTGGAAAACAGTTTGAGGATGTAGCTTACTTTGAACCTTATTATTTGAAAGACTTCCTCATTATAGAATCTAAAAAGTAGAAGTCAGGATTTTTTCTTCTTGAAAATCCGTTGAAAAAAGCTCGGTTTTAAATCATCGCCAAAGCCGGGAATATTAGTGGAGTTTTGTTGTCTTTGCATATCCCGGCCAAATTTTAAACCAAATCCAAGATAAAAAGATGCTGCAGTGCTGCGCTTTCCAATATTTTCGTTTTTTGATAAAACCCCTTTTGTAGTATAATAAGTTTTGTAGAACTGGTCGCTGCCAATAAAGATTTCTGCGTTGGGCGATTTAAGCATAAACTGTCCGCCTAGCTGAAAGAAGTTATTAAGGTTATAAGCAGTAGACAAATTAAAGTTCATTGCTCTGTATTTCACCCGGTTTACCAGAGCAATATCTCCGCCACGGTAAAACAGGTTTTTAGATACAAATAAATGTGGCTGGTAAGAACCTAAATCTTTGCTGATTAGAAATTCAGCTTTGCTATTTACGGGTGTGATATATGATTTTCTGGAAGCACCGTCGTCGTATAGTTGTTGAAGTTTGGATTTAAGTCGTTCTGTTGATGGCGCAGAAGAACTGGCGCTGAAGGTGATATTATCGTTATAAGAATAAGTATAGGCCTCGTTTTTGTTCCACTTAATAAATCCAAGATCTTTTAAATTTCCCATAACCGTCCATCCGCGATGTAGTTTATAATTGCTACTCAAAGTAATTGCTAACCCCGGATTTTTTAATCCCGGCACCAAAAGATCATTTTGTGGCTCTTTCCAGGATACATTACTCCTGTACATTCCCTGTAAATCTAAATTAAAAGTATTCTGAGCCGTGCCCTGACTAAGAGATGAAGATCTTATATCGACCTCATTATGTGCAATTCCGCTTAAATAACTCAATTTTACTCCTAAACCCAACTTCTTATTAAAGTCTTCGCGATAGCTGAAACTGAATTGATGGTAATTAAGATTATAACCATTGCTATTGAATGGATCCTCGAATAAACTGGTGCCAAATTGCTTTGGATTTTGAAAGATGGCAATTGTTTCATTCGTAATATCTCCGTAGGTATCCGATCTTATTTGCCATGCAAGTCCCATTTCACGGTGAAATTTCACGGATCGAAAAATTCTGAGCATTAATATATAGCTGTTTTCAGTAAGAGTAATTTCGTTGCTTTCACCTGCACCCAGGTTAAAACTTCCAGGCTCTGTTTTTCCGGTATAGAGCAGCTGTTTAATTGGTTTTTGGGCCGGGCCGGCTATTGTGCCATTAAAACTGAGCGTTGGAATAAAAAAATTAAACGCAATTTTTCGGCTGCTGTCTGCGTAAAATGCTTTTTCTGCCGGATTTTCGAATGTATCGAAAAGCGTTCTGGTATTATACAGGTTGAACTGCCCGTAACTAAGTTGAACCAGAAACTGAAAAGCAAATAAGATAAGGTATTTCCTCATTAAAGGGTCGACTGATAGGATCAACTATTTTAACGCAAGACTGTCGGTAGAGTTGTAACTTAAATACAAATTTGTAAAAAAGTGATCGCCATCTGATGTCCATTGGTAAGAAAGACCGTAAAATTTATTAAACCTATCTTCTTTAGAAAAAGGTTCGGCGTATTTGGGTTTGAGCTTTGAAGATGCTAATCTTTTGAAGTTCTTTCTGTTTACAAAATATAGAATATTGCTTTGGTTGGCTACAAGCTGATCGTATTCCTTAAACTGATCAGTGTTAACAAGAAACCGGTCATCCTCATAGCTTGAAATATAATTGCTAATTATCCCGGGAGTGTTTGCGATGATGAGGTAATTATCCGCTACCCCAAAGTAGGGCCGCCGGAAAACTTTAAGTGGCTCGCCGAAATAATAGTAAAACAGATCTCCGTAATTTAACTGGCTCACTTGTTCATTTAAAGCATTACTGATCAGTTGAAGTTTCATATTAATATTGCGCCCGTTCGTGACTTTTATCAGAGCAAACTTTTCTCCGTATGAATTTTCAATTAACACAAATTCTTTATCGAAGAAAGGTTTTATATCGCGGTCGGGGCTAACTCCGGTGCTGTTTTGTATGCGTTGAAATTGAGCCTCCAACTTTTTTAATTCATTTCTTTCATTCAGATAATTTTTCAGGTCGCTTCTAAACTTTTTTACGTCCGACATTCCAAAGGCTATAAAGTTGGAGGTGTTTTCCGGCATTACTTTTTTAATATCGTTTTGAACCGGCTTCTGATTCAAGAAAAGATTCAAATAATTTTTGGATGCTACTTCTGTGCTGCTAAGACCGTTAAGCATTAGCGCATCGCTTTTAAAGTTCATACTCAATGACGAAAATCCTTTCAATTCCGAAAGCAAGCTCAGATTTTCAGGCGATTTACTTTTATTAAAGTGCGATAAAAATGCTGGCAGAGTCGCATGGTTTATAAAAAGATTAACCGGCGAATTAAGATTTTTAGTGCTGGTCTTAACTATTTCCTCAACGAAAGTTTTATTTAAACGTGCGCTTTTTTCCTGAAGACAGTTCTGTAATAATGTCTTTGAAAAGCTGCCAATTGCTGCTCCTTTTTGAATGAAAACGTAAAAAGGTTTTTGATAAGATTTAAAGTTTAAACGGTAAACATTTTGACTCAAGCCTTTAACGATAACATCAGGAATTTTTAAAAAAAGCTCATGTAAATCCACAGCCGAATATTGGGGATCGAGATTCATGCTGTAGAGAAACTCTGCATCTGCGCTAACTAGGTGGCATGAAAGAAAAATATTTTTATCAATCGTGGCTTCCGCGAAAGCGGGATGATTAAGAATATTTTTAACCTGATTTAGTTCCTGTAGTTGTTCACCGCCGATTATAGCATTAAATAGCTCGTAGTCTTTGAAGATTTCAAAAAAGGAGTCATCGTTTTTGAAACTCAGTACGAAAGCGGCATCTGCGGGAGTGAAATTTAATACAGTACTCAGGTTATTGTCTTTTCCGGCGAGAGCCGAAAAGTACTTTGACGCAAGTGTCGTTATGGCAATCAGTAAAACTGTACAAAGTATAATGATATTCCTCATCAGTAAAGCAAAATTAACTTTTTAAGCGCAGGAAATCTTACAGGGATTAGTAAATTAGCAAATCATGACACGTTATGAATAGGCAAATTATTATTACAGCTGCATTTTTTGGATTATTCGCAGTAATATTAGGTGCTTTTGGTGCGCATGCATTAAAGGCAAGCCTTTCGGCGGATAGTTTAGAAGCGTGGAAAACAGCGGTTAGTTACCAGTTCTATCATACATTGGCTCTGCTCTTTTTGTCGACCTTTTCTAAATACCGAAGCAGGTCTATTCGTTTTTCGTATTGGGCGTTTACAGCCGGGATGATATTGTTTTCGGGTTCTATCTATTTGTTGTCGTTACGTAGTGTAATTGGAGTGAATTTGTCGTTTCTTGGTCCGGTTACACCAGTAGGTGGATTGCTTCTCATTATTGGGTGGGTGTTTTTGTTATTGGCGGCTTTAAAAAATAAATAATGCTTGAATTTAATGAAGGAGCAGGCGAGCGGCAAACTTTCTTTGTTGAAGTAATTCTTCCTTTAGCCATCTCAAAAACCTACACTTACCGGGTACCTCAAACACTAAATCAAGATCTTGAAATTGGGAAAAGAGTAATTGTTCAGTTCGGTAAAAGCCGCATTTATACTGCTATTATTTATAATATTTCCGAGCAAGCGCCTGTGCTTTACGAAGCAAAATATATCATTGAAGTACTCGATGAAGCACCAATTGTAAATAAGAGTCAATTGCAATTATGGCAATGGATTGCCGATTACTATATGTGTTTTATTGGCGAAGTAATGCAGGCGGCTTTACCTGCCGCACTTAAGCTGGCAAGCGAAACAAAGATTGTATTACTAAAGGATGTAAGTTATGATAAAGCTCTACTTAGCGATAAAGAATTTCTAATTATCGATGCCTTAGAGATTCAGCCGGAGCTTAAGGTAAGTGATATTGTAAGCTTGCTCGGACAAAAAACTGTTTTCCCATTATTAAAAGGCCTTTTCGAAAAAGGGATTATTCATATATCTGAGGAGATTTCAGATCGTTTTAAACCTCGTCGAAAGGCATATATTTCTTTAAATCCTCTTTATAACGAAGCAGAAAATAGAAAAGCCTTGTTTCAAGTTTTGGAACGTGCGCCTAAACAGTTAGATGCTTTATTAGCTTATCTAAAAATTGCCAAACAATCTCCTTTGGTTCTCAAAACAGAACTTTTGGAAGCTTCTGGAAGTGGCGTATCAGCAGTAAAAACCCTGATAGAAAAAGAAATTTTTTTCCAGGAAGATCAGGTCGTGAGTCGCTTAAGTGCCGAAGAAGCTGAATTGGCGACTACTTTTATTTTAAGTGATCCGCAGCAAAAAGCTTATGATGAAATTAAAGACCAGTTTTCGAGTAAGGATGTTGTTTTACTTCATGGAATTACCTCTTCAGGCAAAACCGAACTTTATATCAGACTAATTGAAGAGGCTATATTAAAAGGAAATCAGGTTCTTTATCTGTTGCCGGAAATTGCCCTCACCGCTCAAATGATTGAACGTTTGAGACGATGTTTTGGAAATAAGATTGGTATTTATCATTCTAAATTTAGCGATAATGAGCGTGCCGAGGTTTGGAATAAAGTTCTAAAAAATGAATATGATGTTGTTTTGGGCGCACGCTCAGCAGTTTATTTGCCATTTTCGAAACTGGGCTTAATTATAGTTGATGAAGAGCACGAATCCTCTTATAAACAGTTCGATCCCGCTCCGCGCTATCATGCGCGAGACACGGCGATTTATTTAGCTCACGTACATCAGGCAAAGGTATTATTAGGTTCGGCTACTCCTTCCCTGGAAAGTTATTACAATGCCCAAACCGATAAATATGGTTTAGTGGAGTTGAAAGAGCGTTTTGGAGCTGCCCAGCTTCCTCAGATTGAAGTTGTTAGCATAACGGAAGAGACCAATAAAAAAACCATTCAATCTAATTTTACCAGTGTTCTGATTGATGAAATTAAGCTTGCGCTTGAAAATAAAGAGCAGGTGATCTTGTTCCAAAACCGGAGAGGTCATACACCGGTTTTACTTTGCCGCACTTGCGGATATTTGCCAAAATGTATTAACTGCGATGTGAGTTTAACCTACCATAAAAGTACCGGGAAGCTGCATTGCCATTACTGCGGATATAAACAAGAGACTATTGCCCGATGCCCCGCCTGCGGTTCAACGCATATTGAACAGAAAGGATTTGGAACTGAAAAGATTGAAGAAGATTTGCAGTTTATAATTCCCGAAGCCCGAATTGCCCGGATGGATCTTGACACCACCCGTTCCAAAAACAGCTTCCAAAAGTTAATTGGTGATTTTGAGGATGCCAAAATTGATATTCTTGTTGGCACTCAAATGGTAGCAAAAGGCCTTGATTTTGGAAACGTTACCATCATTGGCATTATCAACGCCGACAGCCTGTTGAATTATCCTGATTTCAGAGCATATGAACGGAGTTTTCAACTTTTGTCGCAAGTTGCCGGCCGGGCGGGGAGGAGAGAAAAGACGGGAAAAGTGATTATTCAAACATTCAATCCTGCTCATCGGGTTATCGAGCAAGTAATTAAAAATGATTTTGAGGGTTTGTATTCCAGAGAAATCTCCGAAAGGAAAACCTTTTTATACCCGCCTATATTTCGGCTTATCCGGTTAGATATCAAACATAAAGATTCATCATTATTATATGATATTGCGTTCAGGCTGGCTACAGAATTGAAAACTTCGCTGGGTAAACGAGTGCTGGGGCCGGAAGAGCCTTTGGTTAGTAGAATCAGAAACTACTACATCAAAACCATTTACATAAAGGTGGAACGTAATGGCATTTCGATAGCGCGAGTTAAGAATTTTTTACAGGAAGTGCTATCTAATATGGAAACCAATAGCAAAAATAAAGGAGCTTTTGTGCAGGTAGATGTTGATCCGTTTTAACTAGAATATAGGCCCGAAATTATATTGTAAAGTTGCCATACTTACCGGCTTCAATAAAAATTCCCACTTTTTAAAAGAATTGAAAGTTCTTGCCTTGGTTGCATCATTAACTGTTTCCTGCTTTTCGTAGCTATAAAGTAAACCAACACCTGTCTCAACTGAAAGAGTAAAATGATTGATCAGATTTAGTTTTACGCCAAAGCCAGGCGACATTAAAAAGCCATTTTTTAATGTAGTTACCTGATATGGATTAGTGTTATTTGCAATTGTCGGACTTTTGACATCGCCCTTAAAGCCTGATCTTCTATAGCCAAGATCAAAAGCCAGATAAGGCTGAACGATTCCGTATACAAAGTTTTTTTCAAAACCGATTTTGGTTGAAAAGTCTTTTAGTTTTCCATTTGCCCGCTCACAATCTTCGCAGTCGTTATTGAAAGACAGGTCTTTCTTGAAAAAATTTGCGCTTAAGCGATAACTGATTTGATTGTCATTCACTTTCAAAAAAACTCCGCTCATGTAGGTATTTATAACCATGTCAGAATTGGTCTGATTTAAGATTTTAGGAAACTCCTCGATACTGAAAGCCTTAACACCTA
>JANMZB010000554.1:0-4680 GCA_031382725.1 Sphingobacteriaceae bacterium
TGCATGGTGTTTGCCAGAAATGCGGCAATGGCGTTTAATCGATATCTAGATCGAAATATAGATGCTCAAAATCCAAGAACAATAGTACGAGATATCCCTGCTGGAAGAATCGCTGCTGGCAACGCTCTTGCATTTACACTGATTAATTGCGCTTTATTCATAATCACAACTTACTTCATCAATACCCTATGCTTTTATCTTTCACCGGTTGCATTGACGGTGGTTTTAGGCTATAGTTTCACAAAACGTTTTACTCCGCTTTGCCATCTGATTTTAGGTTTAGGCTTATCACTAGCGCCAATCGGGGCTTACCTTGTAGTTACAAACAGGTTTGATATTGTCCCTGTATTCTTTTCTTTAGCGGTTTTATGCTGGGTTAGCGGCTTCGATATAATTTATGCTTTACAGGATGAAGATTTTGATCGCGACAATAATTTAAAATCTATTCCGGCCTGGCTAGGAGCGAAAAACGCATTGTTGGTTTCCACTATTCTGCATGTATTTGCGATTATTTTCCTTGCCCTTCCAATAGCGTTCACATCATTAGGCGGCTTTTACATTGCCGGTATCATATTCTTTATCGGCTTACTCATCTATCAGCACATGTTGGTTAAACCGGGTGATTTGAGCAAGGTAAACCGGGCGTTTTTTACCACGAATGGAATTGCTTCTGTATTTTTTGCTGTATTTTTTCTGCTTGATGTGTATTTTTAGGAATCAATCAAAGCATTTGCAAACCAAATAAATAAACTCCATGCAAGGCGATTTAGAATTAAACGGCAGAATCTGGATCAATAAAAACGGGGAACGTTTAATCGGACCTGGCAGAGTTGAACTGCTCGAACGGATTCAAGCCTCAGGTTCTATCAGGCAGGCCGCCCTACAGATGAAAATGTCTTATCGACAGGCATGGGATCTGATAAAAGACATGAATGAACGCCTGGATGCGCCGGTTGTAATCTCAACACGGGGTGGCAAAGGCGGCGGAAATGCCATCTTAACTGAGAAAGGTTTACAGGTCATTCATCAGTATCATCTCTTGCATGATAAATTCCTGAAATTCATGGAAGAAAATCTACTTTCTCTGGATTTGTAATAGAATTTCCCACAAAATTCTTTAATTACTTGAGTTTTATAATAGATTTTGCTTTTGCCCGTTCGGGCGGACTTTCCGTTGCAATCTTTTTGTTCGCCCTTCGACTCCGCTACCAATGACGTTTTCTAAAACGCTATGTCTTCCCGAATTTATTTCGGGATCTCGCACCAGAAATAATTAAATATGTTTGAGATGCTGAAACAAGTTCAGCATGACGTACGCCAAAAACGTTTGTAATTCATGAAATAATCAAACCTCAGGGTGACAAAAAGGAATTCACTGCAATCACTAACGCAAATCCTCTTAACGTTTTAAAATTGAACTTAGATTAATCATAAAAACAAAACAGTTTTCTCAACTATTTTTCTTTATTTCGTTATGTTTTTAAAAACATAATGAGATTTATAATTATCCTTTCGCTCTTTAGCTTTCCTGTTTTCAGCATCGCTCAATCCACTCAAAAAACTTCTGATATTCTGGTTACTAATAAGGGAAAATTGCAGGAAGTTGTCATTACCGCATCTAAAACCAAAGAGAATATTCTTAGATCTCCGGTAAGTATTGAAAAAATAGATTTCACGGCTTTTAAATCCGCGGCAGCGCCCTCTTTTTTTGACGCACTGGAAAACGTAAAAGGTGTACAGATGATAACACCCAGCCTCGGATTCAGGATTATAAATACCCGTGGCTTTGCGAACACAACGAATGTCCGCTTTGCCCAGCTGGTAGATGGCGCGGATAATATGGCTCCTCATTTGGGAACTCCTATCGGGAATGCGATGGGCCCGAGCGATCTGGATATTGAAAGTGTAGAAATTATTTTCGGAACAGCATCTGCCTTATACGGCTTAAACGCGCTAAACGGACTGGCGAACTTCATTACTAAAGATCCATTTACAAGCCAGGGAATTAGTTTTCAGCAGAAAACAGGTTTTAATCACTTTAATAACTCACAAAAAAACGCTCAGCTTTATACTGAATCGAGTTTGAGAATCGCGCACAGCCTAAATCGGAAACTGGCTTTTAAACTTAACGGAACATTTACGCAAGGCTACGATTGGATTGCCGACAACCATGATGATATGAATGCTTCGGCCAATACTAACCTAGGAATCCCCGGAGGCCAAACCAATCCGGCTTACGACCCCGTAAATGTTTACGGCAATGAATCATCCAACAGAAAAACCATCACATTAAAGGGAAAGCAATACGCGGTTGCCCGCACAGGTTATGCTGAAAAAGAAGTGACCGATTATGATTTGCGGAACATCAAAACCGATGTTGGCTTAACTTATCGTTTAAATTACACCCGCATAAATTACACCTATCGCTTTGCGATACTTGATAACATCTATCAACGGGCAAACCGTTTCAGGCTTAAAGATTATAAACTTCAGCAACATGCGGTTGAACTTAAAAACAAGGTGTATCAGCTCCAAGGTTATTGGACCAAAGAAAATACTGGTAAATCTTACAATTTGCGCTCGGCGGCAGAAAATCAGGACAGGAATTTTAAAACTGATGCGGCATGGTATAATGATTTTACAAACGGCTTTAACACTGCCGTGCAAGCTGGTTCTGAAATACCGGATGCTTTAAAGCAGGCAAGAACAATTGCGGATGCGGGGCGATATCAATCGGGCACATCTGCTTTTAATGATAAAATAAAAAAACTTTCAGCAATTAATAATTGGGATGTTGGCTCGGCTTTGAGAGTTAAAGATGATTTGTTTCATGTAGAAGGACAAATAGATATTTCTGAAGCTTCAGACTCAAAATTTTTTAAGAAGTCAGGATTGAGCCTTTTAACAGGAATGGATCACCGAACTTATTTGATTCATCCGGATGGTAATTATTTCGTAAATCCTTCAATAGATCATAAACTGGAAAGCTTTACCTATAATAAAACGGGAGCTTTTTTACAGACAGGAAAAGACTTTCTCAATAAAAAATTGAAAATCAGCGCGGTTCTTCGTGCCGACCGAAACGACCATTTTAATTTGAAATTCAACCAACGAGTTGCCCTGGTTTATTCCCCGATTACTGCCCAAAACATCAGGCTGTCATATCAAAATGGGTATCGGTTTCCAAGCATTTTCGAGGGGTTTTCCAATGTGAACAGCGGTGGCGTAAAACGTATTGGCGGCCTTAGGGTAGTATCAAACGGGGTATTCGAAAACTCCTACCTGCGTACCTCGATCGATAATTTTCAGGCCGCTGTTAAAAATGATTTCAACCAGGGCATACCTCTTACTCAGACTATAGAACAACAGAAGAAATTGCTTATCAAGAATAGCTACACTTACCTTCAACCAGAACATATCAACTCGTTTGAAACTGGCTATAAAGCGATATTTTTCGATAATAAACTAAACGCAGATTTCGACTTTTACTATAACAAGTACGGAAATTTTATCGCGCAAGCGGAAGTGAATATCCCCTCCACTCAAAATTTGGATTCAATCCCTAAATACTTAAACGACAAGGCAAAGCAGAGCAGATACCGTGTGTGGACCAATTCGAAAAGTACCGTTTACAATTTTGGCGGGAGTTCCGGACTTACTTATAACATAAATCGCAGCTATACTTTAAGTGGAAATATGTCTTATGCAAAACTACATCGGACTACTCAGGATGACGCGCTCGAAGATGGCTTTAATACACCAAAATGGATCGCTCATCTATCCTTTACGGGAATTAATCTCAATAAGATTTTCGGATTTAACGTTTCTTATAAACGGCAAAGCGGTTTTTACTGGCAGTCGTTTCTGGTGAGCGGACAAGTGCCGGCCTATGGAATACTTGACGCACAGGCAAACTGCAATCTCCTGAAAAATAAAATTAATTTGAAAGTTGGTGGAACCAATTTAACGAATCGATATTATAATTCCTTTTTAGGCGGCCCGGCTATCGGAGGTTTTTATTATAGCTCGCTCACCTACAGTTTTCTTACAAATTCTCAACATAAAGCAGATTTCAATTAACTTCGTGAATTAAACGCACGAAAATGATTGTCAAAAAAGAGAGAACATATATCCCCGCTAATTTCGAAGTTAACTGGGAAAACATTGAGCCTTTATTGCTTGAACTTCAGGACAGAAATATCAATTCTGTTGAGGCACTTGAACGCTGGCTAAAGGATCGCAGTGAACTGGAAGCGGCATTAGAGGAAAATTTCGCATGGCGCTATATCCGCATGACTTGCGACACCACCAACGAGCAGCTTTTACAAGACTTCCAATACTTTGCTATAGAGATCGAACCCAAAATTGCCCCGGTAAGTAACGAGTTAAATAAAAAATTGATTGATTGTCCCTACACCGATCAACTCGATAAAGAAAAATATTTTGTTTTCATCCGCGGAGTAAAAAATGCTTTGCAGCTTTTCAGGGAAGAAAACATTCCTCTGCAAACCGAGATCCAGGTTAAACAGCAAACTTACCAGTCGATTACCGGCGCGGGCAACACGACTTCGGCAGTGGGCCGTGCAACGACCCCGACGACGCCGCTGCCCGAACCGGCGGCGTGGATGATGATGATCCTCGGCTTCGGCGGGATCGGCCTGGCCATGCGAAGGCGCGACG
>JANMZB010000479.1:0-1592 GCA_031382725.1 Sphingobacteriaceae bacterium
ATAATCCTGATCCAGGCGCTTCTTTAGAAAATGAAGAAGCGGAAGTCGCTATGCTAAGTCGAGTTTTTAATTGTGAGACAAGCATGGTTGCCAGTATCAATGATGGTAATCCAGATCCAAAGTCTTATGCTGAAGCAAAGGTAACAAAAGATTGGAATCATTGGTGGGAGACCATGTGTACCAAATTTAAAAACATGGAAGAAGAGAAAGTTTGGCAAGTTTATAAGAAAAGTGATTTACCACAAGGAAGGAAGCTAATTGGAAACAGATGGGTCTATGTCCTCAAAGATGATGGTAGATTCCGCGCAAGAACTGTTGCAAAAGGTTTTAGCCAAATTCCAGGAAAAGACTTTCATGAAAATCACGCACCAGTTGTAAATGATACAACATTCCATTTAGTATTGGTGTTAAAGATCTTATTACAATGTGAGGCTGGGAAATTTGATATTGAAATAGCATTCTTATATGGTGATCTAGATGAAGAAATCTGGATGCAGATGCCAGAAGGATATGACGAATATTATAAGAAGACTCATGGAAAAGAGATCAGCTCAACAACACATTGTGTTAAACTCCTTAAAGCACTTTATGGTCTAGTACAAGCGGCAAGACAGTGGTGGAAGAAGTTTAAGGAGGTTATGAAGAGCATCAAGTATGTTCCCAGTACTGCAGATCCTTGTCTATTTATTAAAGAAGGAAAGGATCAAAATACCTTTGTAATTATCTATGTTGATGATGGTGGTATTTTCAGTACTCAAGAAAACATTGATGATATCATTCAGGCGCTAGGTAAAGATTTCAAGGTCAAATATATTGGAAAACTTGAACACTTTGTTGTGTGTCACAGAATTGAGAATCCAGAACGAGATACTATTTGGATCCATCAACCCAAGTTATTAAAACATCTAAAAGAGAACTTTAATGACTTAATTAAATCTACAAGAAGTTATAAAACACCAGCAGGTCCAAAGACGGTTATTATGCGTCCACAGGAAGGTGATACATTAATTACACCTGAAGACCAATCAACATACCGTTCAGCAGTCGGGATGTTATTATATCTTGTAAAGCACTCAAGACCTGATATTGCAAATGCAGTCAGGGAATTAACCAAGGTAGCAGACGGAGCTACACCAGCACATTGGAAAGCAATGACAAGATTAATCAAGTATGTCATTGATACAGAATATTTTGGTTTAAAAATCAAACCAAAGAAGCAAGAAGAAATGTTTTATCTGGAAGGAATTTCTGATAGCGAATATGCAGGTGACAGAGATACTAGAATCAGTGTCTATGGTTACATCCTCTATTTCTGTGGAGCAACAATTGCTTGGAAATCTAAATTGGGAAGGAGTGTGACATTGTCATCAACTGAAGCTGAATACTTCGCAATGTCAGAAGTTGCAAAGGAAGTTATTTTTACAAAGCAAGTAATTGAATCAATGTGTATCAAGCTCAAGTCACCAATTATCATTAAGGTTGATAATGTTGGGGCTATCTATCTTGCAAATAACTACACTACCAGTCAGAGAACAAAACACATTGATATTCGTACTCACTTTGTGAGAGAATTTATTGAAGATGGAATTCTT
>JANMZB010000480.1:0-1597 GCA_031382725.1 Sphingobacteriaceae bacterium
AATCTGCCTACTCCCTACATCCTCCTTAGTAGTAGGATGGTCAACCATGGTACATACTATCCTATGACTAAATAGGTCTAACGGATTTTTGCATATTTCCTATTACCTCATATTAATGAGGGAACAATGTCTAGTAAACTCTTAGTACCTATTAGATGAAAAAAATCTAGCATCATTAAATAGCCTACTTATATATCACACGTCACATGTGTTATGAGTCATGAGACATAAGTCCATTTGTACCAATTAATTGCATGTATCATTAAATTTGTTCAAATTAATGAATTTTGGACATGTAGATGTAACTTTTAGAATCTCTTGCATTTTCTAAAATGTGTACACTGTATATATTTTAGGTTGTAAATTTAGTAAACAGTATTTTCTTAACTGTGCAGACATCTAAATATAATTAGGAAATAGGTCTAACTGATGTTTGCATACTTCCTATTACCTCATATTAATGAGGGCACATCGTTTAAACTCAAATAAATTTTTAAAAAATCATTATTTCTGTTATAAATTACTTTATGAATTGATCTGCTTGTATTTACATCATTCTCAATAAGTATCTAATTTCCTATAATATTAAAATCTATTGGAATAGGAGAATGTTTTTCAATATAACGTTTAATTAATGTCAAATTTATTAAATATGTAACCCATGTATAATTACATTTCCAGGTTCAATTACATCTCCGGGCTCACCAAAACTTCTCTTATTTTAAATTTTATTTTTGGCTATGACAGATTATTCAGACTCCTCTTCATTTTCACTGAATTCACTATGAATAGTAAAATCACTGTCATCTGAATACAATTTGGCTGTATCAACTGTGATTGTTGTTTCGCCGTCTTCAGTGTCATCCATGAATTGACTTTTGTGTAGATCTATTACATCATTTTGCTGAAGTTCTCTCTCATATAATTTTCCAATGTACTGTGTAAGATCTGTGTTTAGATATTCTTCTTCCAAATTGAAATTGATCTTTTGATATATCTCCTTTATATGTTTGTCATTTAAACTGTTAAGTACTGCCATGTCAAAGTATTTTCTTTTAATCTCTGTTTCAGCCTTCTATCCATGCAGGTCCCATGACTAAATACGGGCTCCTGGAAGCCATTGTAAGTGGGCTTTCCAAGAATCAAACAGGGAGCCAATTAAAGCTCTTGGAATCATTTACTTCCCAATTTCTTTCACCAAGTCAATGCATCAAAGTATGGGAATGAATAATGCTTATCTTTAAAGGTTGTGATTCTTTCAAACACAATGGTGCTTTTATGTTTCTCAAACTTATCATTTCCATAACCACCTTTTAATAATTCCTCAAACTTCATTTCATTTTACTGTAATAAATGTACTCTTTAAATTGCCAGGTTATTTGTTCTCGACGTTCCTGTTTTTCCAATAGTGATTCTAGTTGGTAGTTCAAGGCGTTTGTTCCATCATATAATGAGTCTCGTGTTGAATTCTGCTGCATCGTGTAAAAATGCATTGTAAACTCATCATGTCAACATATTTCTGACAGAGATTCAATAGGCGTACTAGCTGTTTCCCCATGAATTTCAATTTTACTAGCTTCTCATTTGCACTTTTTTC
>JANMZB010000527.1:0-1025 GCA_031382725.1 Sphingobacteriaceae bacterium
GTACGCTCAAAGAAACCATTGATGCTGCCGAAGCCTTTAGAAGTAGTGCGACCCAAGAGGACAAGGAGATGTTACGGCTAGGCAGGCAACTGTACCACGTCATCAAGGACACCAATATGAAGGACAGTCGAGAGGAAGTGTTTAGTGAGTTCAAAGCCTATTTGTCTGAAGTACGAAAAGCAGAGAAAACCATTTTGGAAAAGAAGGGCTACACCATCAATGATAATTTCCAAACCATCATAGAAGCGTACCAAAAGGAGCATTATCAAGTGTTGCAGGAAAAGGAAAGAATCTATAGCGATGACTATGCTAGCGAGGTGTACGAGCAAGTGGTAAAGAAAAAGGAAAAGTTAGCCATACAAGGAAAAACGATTGAAGAAAGGGTGGCGGATTTTGCTAAACTCAACTACCTCTTGGATTACAAAGCCAGCGAGGTGAGTGGTGACAATTGCATGATTCCTGAACAGGGCAATGTTCAAAGACCACCCATTAAGAATTTAGACAAAGATACCGATTCAGGAAAAAAACTTCGACTTGCGAAAGCCAAAGCACAAGCCATACGATTGAAATTGGAATTACTAAACCTAGATGGATATGATAACTAGAAGCAATTACGAGGAGAAGGTAAGTCAGTTTGGTGAGGACAATCTTGAACCAACGCTCCTAAGTACCCATAAGTGGTATTTAGAGACCAGTGAATTCTATGAGGAAGACAAGGACATCAAAGACACCATTGATTTATATTTTAGAAAACTGGAAAAATTCATTCAGCAATACAACGCTGCAAAGGCAATAGAGGAGGCAAAACCGAAGGTAAAATCTGCGGTTAAAATAGAGCACAAGGAGGAAGCTAGAGTTACACCTATTCCAAAGCAGCGACCACCAAAAAAAGAAAAAGCAATACCTCAAAAAGAATCTGTACCCACAAGCGATGAGCACATACATTTCTCAGAAATACTTCCTGAAGAAATCAAAATAATAAGGCGCTATGTGGGCTTGCATGAGAAAACTAAAAATGCGGGGTT
>JANMZB010000565.1:0-1036 GCA_031382725.1 Sphingobacteriaceae bacterium
CATGCCTGGACGGCTCCCACCTACGGGGTTGCCACACATCTCACAGCGCCCCTCGACCTTTCACCACCCTTAGACCAGGCCGGCCAAACCCGCCTCCAGGAAGTAGTGGGCACCTTACTATACTATGCCCGCGCCGTCGACCCCACCATGCTGGTCGCGTTAGGCACCATCGCCTCCGCGCCCACCACCCAAGCCACAGCCCAAGCCGTCACACAGCTCCTCAATTATAGTGCCACCCATCCGGACGCCATTCTCCACTTCACCGCCAGCGACATGGTCCTCCACATCCACAGTGATGCCTCCTATCTCTCTGAGCGCCAAGCCCGAAGTCGCGCTGGCGGCCACTTCTTCCTCAGCAGCCGCCCCAAGGATCCCACTGCCACCCCAGACCCCGGCGCCCCGGCACCACCCAACAACGGCGCCATCCACACTGTCTGTGCCATCATGCGTGTCGTTCTCTCCTCTGCCACTGAGGCTGAAATGGGTGCCCTGTTCTATAATGCCAAAGATGGCGCCTGGCTCCGGGCCACCCTCACAGATATGGGCCATGCACAGCCGGCCACACCCATCCAGACTGACAACGCCTGTGCGGCTGGCATTCTCAATGACACGGTCAAACAACGACGTTCTAAGGCCATTGACATGCGGTTCTACTGGGTCAAAGATCGCATTGCCCAGGGCCAATTCATTGTCCATTGGCGACGAGGGCTGGACAATCTGGCTGATTATTTCACAAAACACCACTCCCCCGCCCATCATCGCCTCATGCGGGCCAGGTATTTATTGGAACTGCACCAACCCGTGCAGACTGTCCACAGTGTTGTCGGCGAGGGTGTGTTCAGGTACAGTGGCTACAGGCCATGTACGCAGCGTACCGACAACAATCAAACAGTCCGCTCCAAGCAGCGGTACACCCATAAATAATGTAGTTCAATGATATTAACCTCCCTTTTATATCTTTAGAACTACATTATCCCGTTCCTTCCTCTCTTTCATCTGCTTTCATCTGTCGCTATAGCCTCCAGGCTGCAATCAA
>JANMZB010000586.1:0-2907 GCA_031382725.1 Sphingobacteriaceae bacterium
TGAAGATTTCAGTATATACGATTCAAATCATATATACGTATTATCGATTCAGTGACGGTTGTAATCGATGGTGAAATTCATAACGCATGAAGCAAAATTGTTGATTATCCAATATTTGATTTGGTATTTATTTGAAATGTAAAAATTTCTTGTAATGTCATCATATAATTTGGATTACGATTTTAGTGTGTGTGGGGGAAAAGTCCGCACATACATTTTGCTGTGTCATTAATAATCCATTTGATCGGATTTTTACCTGTACATTTAATATAATTGATACTCATCATGAAACGGGGGTTCATTGATGCGTTTGTTAGTAAAAGTGGAAGTTCCCATCGTACTCAAATAGTGCGGGACTTCTGGGAATTCAAAATAGAGCTAATTGAAAACCGAAACTTGGTCATTAAGAACAGTGGCCGACATCGACGTACTAAACAGAACAAAAAAAAAAGATGGACGCACTACACACACCAATTGTGACTAAAGTAATGAGTTACCCTAACATTACCAGAGAGAGAGTATTTTACAGCACTGGTTTATCTGATCCTGTATTTGATTCGATGTTATCTGGTGTTAATGTTCCATATCGAGTATTAAATGTTTTCACTGATCTAATGGTCGATGATTGTGTCACTGGATCAAAGCTAATGGAGTCTGATCTGGTTCCCATTTACATTTTACTACCAAGAAATATCGTTGTCAACAATTCTCCAAGTCAACATATCGACATTTTACATTTGAAAAAATTACTGATGCGATATAGCAAGCCAAAGTCTCGCGGAAGTCGCTGCACTGGGTTATCTTCCAAATATGCAACTATTGGTGTACATTGTAACAGGTCCCGTTCTGGTCTTTCCAACACTCGTATTTTTGATGATTGCGTGAAGTCGTTTGAGCACGTTAAGAAAATGTTAGGCCGTGTTCAACATTATGCAGCAATGTACTTACCATTTGGTTTACTTTCGACATTAAACCGCATAAAGGAATCAACAAAGGATAAATCAAATTTTATACCAAACAATAATGAGCAACGAGATGTTTGGGCTAGTTTGGCAACTTCGTATAACTATGTTAGTCCAATACATACCGACCGTGATTCGTTTCTGAGTTGTTTGATGGTTTCTCATGTTCCCTCTCATGCTTCATTGAAAAAACAACAAATTGTTTGTGATTTGGATGTAGCGGTATATTTCTGTTTTCCTGGGAGTGGTGTTGCAGTAGCGTTACGTCCAGGTGATATTCTGTTCTTTAATCCATTGTATCCACATTGCTTGAGCCAACGTACTGAAGAATATATTAATGAAGAAGTCTATGTAACCTCATTTTATATGAAAACAGGTCAGTTGAGTGCAAATGACAAAAAAGTATGTAATGACAATCTGGAATATGATTTAAAAAATCCGTCGTCCACTTATAAATAGATAATGATTTTACATTTCAATGTGTCTATAAAATATGGTGCCCACATCGAACTTACAATAGATAATGATTGTAAATTACAATGTGTCTGTAAAATACGGTGCCCACATTGACCTTTTTTTAACTAATACAACTTTTGATGATTTGTTTCCTTTTAAATAGTGTACACCGGGACTTTCTTCTATCACAAAAATTCTATCCTCGATACATTCCATTGCACATATTCTTAACCGAGCATAGCAATCTTTGGGCTGCCCCGTTGTATTCTTTCTTTTACTTAATTCATATTCCATGTCCCAACACTCTGTCAAACATGAATCTTTTACGGATGTTTTTTTTGATTCACAACAATGAATGATGCAATGTATTTCGTTATTAAACATAAAAAATCCCAATAGTTTTGCAGGGTAATGCCCAACAGGATATGCCGTGGTTATAGATAGACGTAAATTTTCTTCATTGCGATTGTTATCATCTTCGGAAAGATCATATCTTACCATACACCAATCGTACCATTTGCCGCCGCTTCTGTAATTAGGATGTGCTCTGTATGTTATTCCTTTATGTTTTATTTCAGTGTGAATGTATAATTCAACTAAGGATTTTTTCTTCATAAATTGACTTAATTTCATTCGTACCGAATCAGATACAATAGCTTGTGTTTTTGTTTTCCATATAATCTGATTGTATCCATTATGTAATAACTTGATTATGTAATCGTGTTTTTTTTTTATGAAAAAAGTACTTTTCGGTAGAAAATTTTCTTTGGTGATATTAGACACATTGGATTGATTAGATTCAATGGATGAGTCGTCAGATAAATCACCAGGTAAAATACATCGTTTTGCTTTCTGAAAACATTGTTGTTGATATATTCGTTCACCAAGCTGTCGTGTAAAAATTTTACTACCACGTTTTTGTGTCGTTTTGGAATTTTTTTTACCAACGTGAATCAATCGATTTTCCATTATACCAGTGTCAAAGTTTTTGGGTGACCCAAAATTTTCGACATCAAACGGGATATGAATGAGTTCATGAAACTTTTGGATTTTCCAACCATTTCCATCGAGTCGTGGTAAAATTGTTTTGACGCGTTTGAGCAATATTCTGATTGATTGTAATAGGGAAGCTTTGGATGTATATTGGTTCCACCTAATTGGTTTTTCAGATTTATACCATGCGTGAAATGCTAACAAAATTTCAAAAACTTGGATGAAATTTTCTAATGTGTTTTCGGTGTCGATACTATCAGTACTTTCTTCTTCTGTGTCTGTGTTGATAACCACCTGGTCTGGGTCGGTATTATCGTTCCTCTGCTCGGTTGTATCGGAACTATTTGAAGGTTTTCTCTTCTCAAAAATTATTTGTCCTTTCTTTGTTTGTGCGATGATTAGTAATGTCAATGCCATGCCTGCCTCTTCGTCTGCTGTAATCATCGTCAGATTAGTCATTCCTTTTGAAAAGTTTACCCTTGGCATGTGTTTTTTT
>JANMZB010000632.1:0-1047 GCA_031382725.1 Sphingobacteriaceae bacterium
AGAAACTATTTCTGAGTATTTTGGGGTTCGGCATTCGTATTTTTCAAAAATCAATTTTTCTTTGAAGACCGAACCCTGTATCTTTTGTTTAGTCTGCAAATCTGCTTTAAGATAAACTAAATCAAGGTTTTTGAGTAAATGAATGCTTGATTTTAAGTACTTCATGAAATCCGCGTCTACTGTGCAGATGTTGCTCTTTTCTGTTATTAAATTCATATTTAAATCTTCCAATTTGGTTTTGATTTCCCTGTATTCGACTGCCTCCAATTTTCCGTCCAACAGCATGGTTTGGGCTTGATTTATTCGCACTTTGTTTTTTATGATCTCATCATCTATTTTTTGAACTTCTGAGTTGTCGGCCTTTTTACTTTTTCTAAACAGATCTTCCAGCACTTCATAATACAGATCTAACGCTCCACTTTTTATTCGTATGGCTTCAAGCATGTGGAGGAATTGTTCATTTACATCTTTTGCCTTCTGTCTTTCCTTGCAACCACCTGTACAATGATAGTAAAAGAATTTTCCTCCCCATCTTCCTCTGGATGCACTACCAGAAAGATTTCTTCCACATTGGGGACATATTAAAAATCCTCTTAAGGGCAGTTCCTCACGAGCTGAATTATATTTTAATGGATTACGCCTTCTTCCGTTTATCACATCCTGAACCGTTCCAAACAGCTCTTCACTAATAATAGCTTCGTGTTGACCCTTGACTACTCTCTTATCTCCATTATCTTCCGTAATTGGAATAAGACCGCAATAGACTGGATTTCTCAATAGGGCATTGAATCTATTCTTACTTATTCCTAGTCCTTTCTTATTCAAGCTTATTCTTACTTCCTCCTGATTACAGATGCCCTGACTAAGAACTTCAAAGGCTTCTTTCATCAGCTTCGCATGGTTTGAAGGAGATATATAGGCCATGCCACGTTCGTTTCGCAAATTTTTATATCCTTTGGGAGCAGCACCCATAAACCTTCCTTCTAATTGACCTCGTTGCATTCCTGATTTCACCCTCATGGAACGTCTCATGTTTTCTACTTGGGG
>JANMZB010000574.1:0-8665 GCA_031382725.1 Sphingobacteriaceae bacterium
ATAAACACCTGTCATAGCCGGACGAAGTTCATCGTTACTTACAGCGAAAATTGTTTTGTTAATGGCTTCGGCTAATACAGAGGCCGGAACGTTTACGGAAGACGCATTCTCAACTACCGGAATCTTTGGAAAATCTTCACCATTCTCGCCACTTAATTTATACTTTCCGTCGCCTGCGCTGATCTCGATAGCGAATGTATTATCATCAATAGTGAATGCTATTGGCTGATCGGGCAAAGTTTTAAGCGTTTCTAAAAGGATCTTAGAAGGGATAGCGATCTTTCCTTCTTCTTTTGATTCGACAGTTAAAGAGGTTGTCATACTGGTCTGCAAATCGGTTGCAGAAATGGTTAACACGTTATCTTTTATTTCGAACAGGAAATTCTCCAGTATAGGCAACACCGTACTGCTACTTGATGCACCATTTACTGCCTGCAATTGCTTTAACAAAGTGGACGTCGAAACAATAAACCTCATATCTAATCTATATATTATCTTAATGGTATCTACAAATCTAATGTTCCTGACGAAAGAAAACATCACCCCTCAAAATTAGAAATTCCAAGTACATCCCGAAATTTAAAATCCTAACATTTGAAGTAGAATGTTAACAATAAGAACCTTTACAAGACTAATTTACTGAAGCGTACTTTTGTTTTCTGTAAAAGTGATATGCTACAGCAAAAACGATCAGCAACAGTAAAGGGAGAATAATATTAACTGCTTGCCAATATACTTTTTCCGTTTTAATTCTCGCTTTATCGAGCAACCGAATTTTGATCTCCTTATTTCTGAGTTCTATTATACCAGAATCGTCGGTCAGATAATCAACAATATTTAACAAAAGATTTTTATTCCCGAACTGCTGTTCAGTAAATCTATCGAATCCAAGCGGAAACGGCGAACCATCTTTGCTACTTATTTGATTCTTTAAAATATCGCCATCGGCAATTACAACCATTTTTGCAGCGGCACTTTTGGCCGGAATAGTGACTTTTTCTTTAATAGCTTCGGGCACAGGCCTGTTTGCAAATACCGATGGAAAACGCCCTTCCAATAAAACACCCGCGGTTTTTGGTTCACTTTTAAAAGCTTCCGGATCTGGCTCCTGCTCCACCATTTGAAGTGAAATGAGAGATGGAACACTTACCAGCCTGCTATATGGGGAAGAACTTAGTATGATCTGCTTTTTCACATCTGCGACAGCGATTGTATCTATTGTGCTGGCAAATTCGCCTTTAATACCGTCAAGATTTTTAACCAAAGGATGCTTTGATGTTGGAATAAATATCGGATTAAACAACCACGGAACTAACTGAATTTGAGCCTGACCGCCAACTTTTCCGACATTGAGCGGTATCTGTGCGCAATTCATATCGGCAATAAGATTATAATTTATTCTTACGCCGTATTTAAAAAGCATATCATCCAGGTTTAGCTTTTTGGCAAAGGCAAGCTGAGAGCGCATGCTTCTTAGACTATCCAGTTCTGCGTTTACGTTATCGACAGTCCATAAAATGCTTCCGCCACGCATTAAAAAATAATCGATCTTATACTTTTCGGCCTCCGAAAATTCTTTATCCGGTTTTGGAACGATCAAAACTTTAAGCCGATCCAAACCATCGAATGGAATCGCTTCTAAATTCACTCTTCCAGCTTCAAAGCCAAATTGGAGCGAATTCATGGCATCGGCAAGTTGCAGATCCGACAATTCTCCATTGCCTTCGGTAAAACCTATCCTGGGTTTACCCCCGCTCAACACCTTTTTAATGGCACTTGTAAGCGCGTATTCCAGGTTTTGAATAGAATTGTTTAAAACCTCTTCGGGTGATGTCCCGATTTTGCTTTGGAGTAAATTAACAGCAATCTGCTTATCGCGATAAGTGACTAATGCCGCCGGAAATATAATTTTTTGAGTTAGTCCATCTTCGGTATTAACAGAAAGATTGGTAGGCTGCAACCCTTGTTCTACCAATCGCTGGTAGTTTTGCTCCTGGTTTTGCTGGTTTCCCGATGAGGGATTTACAAAATCGAACCGGATATTTTTATTGGAATATGCTTGGTAATCATCCAAAATATCCCGGGTTGAATTGCGCAATCTTTTAAATCCTGCCGGAAAATCACCCTCGAGGTAAACAGTAACTTGCACCGGTTCATTAATTTTCGCAAGAATATTTTTTGTGTTCTCTGAAAGGGTGAAACGCTTATCGCTGGTGAAATCAAAACGTTCGAAGAAATAGGAAGAAGCGATGTTAAGAAGGAAGATAATTACAATAAAAATGGCCAGATAGGTTAGATCAGTCTTTTTCAGGTTTACCATTTCCGGCCTCCAATTACTGTTTTGGTTATTACTAAAAAGAGACCGATTAAACTCAGAAAATAGATAAGGTCGCGGGTATCGAGCACTCCCCGGCTTATCGACTGGTAATGTTCGTTAATTCCCAAAGAAGAGATAAAAGTATCGATTGAACTAAATGTGACAAGCCTGCTTAGCGAATCGAAAGCGTTAAACGCGAAGAAGCAAAGAAATACGCCTATCGCAAACGCGATAATTTGGTTTTTAGTGATTGAGGATGCAAAAATACCTATCGCTACAAAGGAAGCGGCTAACAGAAACAGCCCGATATAGGAGCCAATTACCGCACCTGAATCTACATTACCCTGTGTTACGCCTAATTCATAAACCGTATAGTAATAAACCAATGTGGGAATTAAAGCGAATAAAACGACAACCACACAAGCCAGATATTTCCCCAAGACGATTTGCCATTCTGTTAAGGGCCTTGTAGCGAGTAGTTCGAATGTACCTTCTTTATGTTCTTCGGATAAAGAACGCATTGTTAATGCGGGAATCATGAACATAAAAATATAGGGGGCGGTGTTGAACAAACTATCCAGGCCGGCATAACCGTAATCGAGAATACTAGAGTCTGGAAAAACCCATAAAAAAAGACTCATCACCAGTAAGAAGATTCCAATGGTAATGTAGGCCACCAGCGAACTCAGGAATCCGTTTATTTCTTTATTGAATAGTGTAAGCATGTGCCGATCTGGTTGCCGAAATTAAGACAAAAATCGCCCTAAACAAAAAATGGTTTTAAGGAATTCAACTGCCATTTAGAAAATTCCATTAAAACAAAAAGCCTTTGAGCGAACTCAAAGGCTTTGTAATGTGCATCTGCTTTCTTTAGAATTTTAAAGCAATATGAAAACCAATTTGGTCTATTGAACCACCGTCTTTAGACCAACTTTCATAACGAACACCAGCATCAATATCATTTTTATCTGATACTGGATAAGATATTCCAATACCTGGTGCCCATGCTAGGGAAGTACCCACACCTTTTTCTGTACCGATTGCAGCACCTAGTTCACCTGCTCCGTAGAAGTTCTTTCCGAAAAAATATTTCAAACCCGCTTTTAGAGGTACAAAACCTTGTGGCTTTGCATCAATACCAAATGCTTTAAAAGCATCTTTAACTTCAGATTCATAAGAAAGGCTTGTATAACCTGCAGAAATTGTTGCAAATGCTTTTGAAGATACGGGAATTTCAGCTTTTGCGGCCCCACCAATTCCTAAACTAAATACATCACCAGCGTCGCCAACTGGCAAACCGGCTTCTAAGCCTACGCTGAATCTTGTTCTACCTTTACCTTCTGATTGTGCTGATGCAGAAAATGCAACTACGGCAAATACTGCTACTAATAGGATTTTTTTCATGTTGTGATTATTTATTTGGTTTTGTGTCAACGAAACTAATAATATAAACCAATACAACAAAATAACTAAAACGAAATAAATTTTGATAACCTCCTTACTTATGAGGTAAGGGTTAAAAATATCTCCTCAAGTGTGTTGTTATTATTTGATTCTTTCAGACTTTTAAGAGTATTATTAGCTACAATCTTTCCTTTATTGATAATCACTACATCATCACAAATTGCCTCCACTTCCTGCATAATATGAGTGGAAAGAATGAGTGTTTTTGTCCGCCCTAAATCTTTAAGAAGTTTCCTGATTTCAACCAATTGGTTTGGGTCAAGCCCTGAAGTTGGTTCATCCAAGATCAAAACCTGCGGATCATGAATTATTGCCTGGGCAATTCCTACCCGCTGGCGATAACCTTTTGATAATGCGCCAATTCTTTTATGTTGCTCAACACCCAGACCGGTTAAATCAATCACATCGGTTATTCGTTTCTTAAGATGAGTTACTTTATGTAGGTTCCCGATAAATTCCAGCGACTCTTTAACGTACATATCCAAGTAAAGCGGATTATGCTCCGGCAGATAACCCAAATTTTTTCTGACTTCTAAAGATTGACTCGTAACATCAAAACCCGCCACACTAGCTTTGCCCGATGTTTGAGGTGTGAACCCTGACAGAATCTTCATGGTAGTAGATTTGCCTGCACCATTCGGCCCCAGAAAACCTAAGATTCTACCTGGTTGGGCTGAAAAAGAGATTGCATCAATCGCTTTTTGGGTGCCGTATACTTTTGTAAGCTGATCTACCTGTATGCTCAAAATGAAGAGTAGTTAAGAAAACAAAATTATAAATTGTTAGCTATTTATTGCACCCGCAATAATCCATATCCCGCAATAATCGTAAATCTCCACTCGTAAATCGTAAATCCCTATATCATAATTCGCAAATCAAATTATCTTTGCAGCATCATGAGTAAAAACAACGACGAGCTATTTAAAAACGTCATCTCCCACGCAAAAGAATACGGATTTGTATTTCAGTCTAGCGAAATCTATGATGGTTTAAGTGCGGTATACGATTATGGACAAAATGGATCAGAACTAAAAAACAACATCAAAACCTATTGGTGGAAGTCGATGGTGCAAATGCACGAAAACATTGTAGGTATTGATGCCGCCATATTCATGCACCCAACCACGTGGAAAGCCTCGGGCCATGTTGATGGTTTTAGCGACCCGATGATCGATAACAAAGACTCTAAAAAACGTTACCGTGCCGATCAAATACTCGAAGATAAAATAGCTCGTTACGAAAAAGACGGCAAAACCGAAAAGGCAGAAAAGCTTCAGACAGCAATGGATGATGCTTTAAAAGCGGAAAACTTATCCGCTTTGCGCGATCTGATAGTAGAGAATGAAATAGCTTGTCCGGTCTCCGGAACTAAAAGCTGGACTGACGTTCGTCAGTTTAACCTGATGTTCTCTACTCAAATGGGTGCCGTGGCAGATGATGCCGACCTGGTTTATCTTCGCCCTGAAACAGCACAAGGCATATTTGTTAATTACCTCAACGTTCAAAAAACCGGAAGAATGAAAATTCCTTTCGGGATTGCACAAATAGGCAAAGCATTTAGAAACGAAGTAATTGCGCGCCAGTTTATTATGCGCATGCGCGAGTTCGAACAAATGGAAATGCAATTCTTTGTTCGCCCCGGTACAGAAATGGAATGGTATGCCTACTGGAAAGAAGCTCGTTTAAAGTGGCATAAGGCTTTGGGAACTCCGCAGGAAAAATACCGCTTTCACGATCACGTTAAGTTAGCTCATTACGCAAATGCTGCGGTAGATATAGAATTTCAATTTCCGTTCGGATTTAAGGAAGTGGAGGGAATACATAGCCGCACCGATTTTGATTTAAGTCAGCATCAGCAGTTTTCGGGTAAAAAGCTTCAATATTTTGATAATGACCTAAACGAAGAAGGTAAACCGATTGGAAATTATATTCCATACGTAATCGAAACTTCTATTGGTTTAGACCGGATGTTTTTGCTCACCTTAATTACTGCTTATCAGGAAGAAGATTTAAGTGAAGGCGATAAAACAGATAGTCGGGTTGTTTTAAGGCTTCACCCTTGCCTTGCTCCCGTTAAGGCTGCAATATTCCCGCTTACCAAGAAAGATGGTCTTCCGGAAAAAGCTAAGGAAATTATGGATAGCTTAAAGCTGGATCATAATGTGATTTACGAGGAAAAAGATGCCATAGGAAAACGTTATCGCCGCCAGGATGCCATAGGGACACCATTCTGCATTACTATTGACCATCAAACTTTGGAAGATAACACCGTTACTATACGGCATAGGGATACAATGGCGCAAGAACGGGTGAATATCGATGCTTTGAATCAGATGATCGGTGGACTAGTAAGCTGGAGGAACTTGCTGTAATTCCCTGAATTTCAGAGAGTAATTAAATTTCAGACCTGCGCTTTGTTATACTCACATGACAATTACTTTGCCGTATTGCTTGGTTGCACCGTACTATTTAGGTATATTTGATATACAAACTACGCTATCAACGACACTCTCTACACAATATTAAAGAGGAATTTATGAAGAAAACGATTTTTAAGGGAGCCTCATTCCTACTAATAGCATTAACATTACCGGCAATAGGTTGGGGTTTAAAAGAAAATGTAGCGTTATTAGATTCACCGATACAACCAGAATTAGTTCAAACACCTGTTGTTTCTCAAGCCGTTTCAGCTGAAGAATTATTCACTCAACATATTTCTGAAATTTACGATTCAGCCAAACTTGAAAGTGCTTCACTTAATTTTGAAGTATTTAAAATGGCACTAACCGGCTATTATCATTTAAAAGGCGATTTTAAAATTTCTCCTGATAAGCAGATTATTTCAATTGTAGATTTTACTAAGCCAAGTTCTCAAAAACGTTTATGGATTGTTGATTTGGCTAAAAGCAAGTTACTTTACCATACGCTGGTTGCTCATGGAAGAGGAAGTGGTGGTTTAATGGCTAATCAGTTTTCGAATACAGCAGAATCTCATCAAAGTAGTTTAGGTTTCTACGTTACTGATGACACTTATATAGGTAAACACGGATTATCGTTACGCTTGCAAGGTTTAGATAAAGGTTTTAATACCAATGCAAAAGAACGCGCAGTTGTGGTTCACGGTGCGGAATATGTAAGCCAAAGCTTTGTAAATCAAAATGGATATTTAGGAAGAAGCCACGGCTGTCCTGCAATTCCAGTTGAATTAACAAACGAAATTATAAAAACAATAAAAGGCAAAACAGCAATGTTTTTATATAGCGCTCCGGTGACTACATACAAATCTAATTTTTTAGATCTTCATGCCGCTGCTACCAGCTACATGTCTGCTAATCAGTCTTTAGCAACATTGTAGATTACGAGAACTTACGAAATGGTATCAAGCAATTGATACCATTTTTTTATGGATTAGTTTCAACTTGCGTATTAATCTTACTAACTCGAAAACCTCAACCAACCCTTCCCTTCGTATCCAAAAACAAATTGTTTAGGATGGATGATTTCAGCCAATAATTCTATTGTATCGACAACCTTCTGGCTAGAACGATTGAAATAATGGTTCCCGTCGGCTATGTACACCCTGTTATTTCTTACAGCATTTAATTCCGCCCAGCCTGGCAGATCTAAGAGTAAATTGATTTCCTGCAACGTACGATCCATAGCGAAGCCACAAGGTGCAATAACAATTACATCGGGATTAGCCGCTTGTATTTGAGCAAAATGTATATATCCGGAGTGTTTACCATTTTCTGCAAGTAAAGAAACTCCACCGGCAATTTGAATTAGTTCAGGTGTCCAGTTGCCTGCGGCCATTAATGGGGAAAGCCATTCTATACACACAACAGAAGGACGCTGCTCTACAAACTTTAGTTTGTGATGGATTAAATCACAGCGTTCCTGCAATTCTTCAACTAATGTTTCACCGTTGGATTTTACGTCTAATCTCTCAGCGAGCATCATGATTTCGCTAAAAATATCTGATAAGCAATGGGGATTGAGAGAGATGATTTCCGTGTCAGTATTAAGAATATCCCGAAGTGCCTCTTCAACATCTTTCAAAGAAACGGCACATACTTCGCATTGGGCTTGAGTGATGATAACGGTAGGATCAAGCGATTTGAGTGCCCCCTTATCTATCGTGTAAATTGATAAGGACTCAGATAAAATGGATTTAACCTGAGTATCAATCTCAGCACTTGAAGAGCCGGACATAAACTTTGCGGTTGAGCAAATCGGCAAATCGACAATACTTAGAGGCAAATCGCATTCATGGGAACGGCCGACTAATTGATCTTTTAAACCAAGGGCGCAAACTATTTCGGTAGCTGCAGGAAGTAAAGAAATAATTCTCTTATCTGGCATATTGCCAAAAATAAGAGTTGCCATCAAATCCTTTGGCTTTATTTACAATTACATGCCAGGGCCACCTTGAGTACCGCCATCCTGCTTCAAATCATCATTGTTAACACCGCGCTTCTTTTTAGGTTGTGCATTAAAATTCATCTTACCAAACTGCCAGCTAAAGGTTAAACCGAAAGAGCGAAATGGAACTGAAAAATTACTGCTTTGAGCAAGATCGTCTTTACCAATAAAGCTACTTCTAAAATTTTTACGTTCATTAAACGGATCGACGATGTTAAGGCCAATCTTTCCCTTCTTTTTTAAGATTTCTTTATTGAGTGAAAGCTGCCACATATTAAAAGAAGGATTTCTACCTTGAGAAGTACGTCTAGGCGAATTAATAATGGCAAAGGTTTCCACAAGAAAGCCTTGAGGCATTTTAACGGAACCTCCCAGATATGCATTTGTCATCAAAAAGGTTTTACCCGTACCAGATACCGATGATCTATAAGCAGTGTCTACTTTTGGCCGATAGGTAAAGAC
>JANMZB010000686.1:0-1271 GCA_031382725.1 Sphingobacteriaceae bacterium
GTGTTGGAATTTGTGAAGGGCCCGTTCTACATAACCTGGCATGGAAAGACTAACAGTGCGGAGGTCGAGGTCCCAAGCGAGAGTGAGGCCACAGTATCTCGTGCCAGACCAGTCTATGGTGATAGTATAGACTGGTCTGGAGGGCAGCAATGAGATGATCGGCATGGGCCTTCCCCACATATTTGACTCCAAAGTCATCGACCACGAGACAAAATTGAATGGGGCGCGTGGTGTGATGAAAGAGGCCAGGAGTGTGTGGAGCTGGTTGGTAACCATGGGTGGCCAGGTGGGCGGTAAGGCGGGTGTTGGCAATGATGCCAGCTTGGGGAAGGCCATACATGCCCTTGCGTATTTCGACCAAAACGTGGTTGTGGTGCACCAGCGGAAGAAGATTGTATTGCTGGAGCATGATGGGGGAAATGTCCTTGAGAGGAATGCGCATGTATTCATATCGGGCCATGGGCGTATTGAGGTAAAAATCCTTGATGTCCAGGGTGAGAAATGCTGCATTTGGGGTGGATATTACACTATTAAACAAGCATTTGGCAGTCGTGAGGTCCGCGGTTGGTGTGCTGACTTTGCCCGGATAATCAATGCGATTGCCGCCGACTGTAAATCGGATGCGTTTTTTCTCTGTTTTGAGGGGACGCTCTTCAGCAACAATGCGAAGGTATGTAGCTGTGCGGCCTTTGGGTAAGTCTTGGTGGTTAATGAAATGGATAGTATCTGAGCCCTGGGGCATCAGGGGCAAGACGCCCTGTGCGAGACGGCCGATCTCATTGGCTGCACTTTGAATCCAGTCTGCGCCGTCTGGTCCAATTTTCAGCTGGGGGTATTCCAATGAGGCACCGGTTTCAGGATCAATCACTGAATGAATGCTGTGCCAAAAAGCATGGGCAGGGAGCAGAGGCTGTACTGGGACGGGAGGGGCTGGGTTGGGAGGTGACATCCATGTGGCAAGATGGTTGATGGCCGCCGTGTGGGCAACGATACCTCCGTGGCGAGCTGAGCGGGTGGACTTGGGCGTAGGAGAGTCGGCCACGGGAATTGGTGTTGGCACCCTAGGAACTGGAGGTGGCGAGAGAGGGAGGGGCGCCGGAGTGGGACCAGGAATGGATGGCGGTGCTGGCCCGGGAAGAGGGGGCACCCTCGGAAGTGGAGCCGCTGACGAGGACAAATCCAGAAGGTGTGTAGATGCTGATGGAGTGAAGATGGTTGCCAATTGGTGGATTGCTTCTCTCTGAGCAGATGTGAGACTTGGTAAGGGGGAC
>JANMZB010000693.1:0-1199 GCA_031382725.1 Sphingobacteriaceae bacterium
GCTGATACTCCATCATGAAGATTGATGCAATGAAATTGTCACAGTTGACATCATCCAAGAAGCAAAGTACCATTACTCTGCTGATTCCACTTAGTTGAATTGAATCATCCACTGCTAAACTAGAAGACATTCTAAAGTTCAAGCTACTAAGTACACCAACGGATAAAGATGGTCCAACGTATGAAGTAAAGGTGAAGACTTTTTGCACAAGAACGCCAGAAGACTTCATCAAGACAGTGATCGCCTTGAAGAAGATTTTGAGGGGTCAGAACATCATAACTGGGCCAGCACAGTATGCAATGGCTCGCCGACTTTTCATCGGAGAGGCATTAACATCTTTCAACAATGCCAGCAATACAATTGGCTGAAACAGATCAGAAATTGGATGCAGTTTTAAAGCAGGTAGCGGGTTCTGTATTTCCCCTTCGTGCATATGCCATCCAGAAACAAGCCATGCGACGGTTCATGCGCAAGCCAAGAGATTTGAGTATTCGAGAATATGTCGACCGCATTTTGGAACTCAATGACTACTTGGTGTATTTTCCTACAAAGGACGGAGAAGCTGATGCTACCAAATTACCAGATGAAGAAATAATGGATATTTTGGTATTTGGAATTCCCAACACATGGCAAAATAAAATGGTTGAACTTGGATTTGATTCATTAAGCCATACCCCCAATGAGTTCATTGAGATGTGTGAACGCATTTCTTTCGGTGAAACCACGGAAACTGGACAGAATGTCAAACCTAAGCCGAGTGCTAGTGAAAAAGGGGTTAAATTACCGCCTAATCCTTTTGTTAAGGATTCCAAACTAAAGAAAAACAATAAAGAAAAATATTGACCATTACATAAGACGTATGGACATGATGCCAATGAATGCAAAGTCATTCAGGCAACAGCAAAGCGAATGGCTTCTGCCTGGGAAGCAGGAGGAGCTACAAACTATAAGAAACAGAAACAGGAGTTTCAAACTAAGAAAACTGAACAAATGTTCAATCTCATTAAGAAAGCTTATAAAGAAGCAAACAATGAATCTAAAGTTGAAGACTTGAAATCAACAAACAAACGCAAAAAAGAAGAGAATTTTGCATTTGACGAAGACATATTTGATGAATTCAAATTTGATTCAGATGATGAAAAAGAAGAATTACTAATAGGCCGTAGTATGGAAGATATTGATACTAGAACAGATACAAC
>JANMZB010000706.1:0-1247 GCA_031382725.1 Sphingobacteriaceae bacterium
TGTGAATCCGGGTGAGCAGATGTAATTCACGGCGGGTGGTGGAATACCGGTTGTAGGTATCCGGGCATGTAGATGCACTGCGCGGCGAGTGGCGGGATTCTGACCTAGTAGGTATCCTCCGCAATTCTGAATCCGGGTGCCCTCTGGACGACGGGTACCCGCTGGGATCCGGGTACCCTGAAAATCCGGGTGCCCTCTGGACGACGGGTACCCTCTGGAATCCGGGTACCCTGAGACGACGGGGTACCCGGCTCAACCGTATGGGAGGTTTCCGAGACCAACGAATCCTAGGCTTCCTTGTCCGCAATTCCAGGGTGTCCAGTAGTAGTAGCTCTCAAAGGGGGTCAGTTGGCCTTCTTCAGTACTATTTCTACGTGTCGTACAGTAGCCGAGGGACAGGTGCTGTCCTCATCCATATGTCCATCCAACCCCCCCCCCGCTCCCCTGAATATGTATCAGGGGGTTGGGTGTGGGCCGATGGGGTTTGCGGGTGACTGAGGATGGGTCGCATGATGTGAGGGTGGGGTCAGGTAGATGCAACTGTGCTAACGCAGAGGAAGGGCAGGACACAGAAATTGGGGAGATGGATGGGACGTGAAAGGGTGTCACTAGTCGAGCGGCAGAAGTCAAGCCGATGGTCAGGGTGCCCAGGGGGAATTACCGGTGATCGTCGTAGTAGTGGTCGATGCCCGTCGCTGCGGGAGGCGGGAAAACGGAGTACGTGAATCCAGGTGAGATGTACGTCACGGTCGGTGGCGGAACCCCGGGTCATAGAAAGCCGGGCAGGTATATGCACTTCGCGGCGAGTTGAGAGAGTCGGACCGGGATATCCTTCACAAGTCCGGGGGGTTTCGACGACGTCGGTGGGTCGGGGATTGTGCCGAGAGGTGTCCGGAAGTTATTATTTCGATGTCGGCGGGTCGGGGACGTGTCCTCCGAGTTGTCGGGGAAGGCCGTATCAACGAAAGACATAGCAACAGTACCGGAATCTGCGACGTCGGCGGGTAGGGGTATTGTCCTCCGCGATTCCCGGGTTTTGCCACGACGTCGGCGGGTAGGGGTATTGTCCTCCGCGATTCCCGGGTTTTGCCACGACGTCGGCGGGTAGGGGACTTGTCCTTGGTACCGGGTTTCGGGTACCCTCTTTCCGGACCTTCGGGTACTGGCTTTCCGGGTAACGGCTTCCGGGTACCCTCTTTCCGGGTACCGGCTGTCGGGTACCCTCTGTCCTCCGGGTACCGGCTTTC
>JANMZB010000756.1:0-1762 GCA_031382725.1 Sphingobacteriaceae bacterium
CCAAAATTTACATAGAACCTATGGTTACTTAGTACCAATATTATTCCGGGAAGAATCTTGACCAGTACTGGTACAGTCCATCCAACACATAATTCATGTACAGGAACTCTGGATAGATTGACTTTTTACAAGTACCGGAGCAAAATTATAATATTATTATTATGTGGTAATTATTCTGGTACTAGTACAAGTACCGATAGTAAAACAAAATTCAGCGAATTAATAATTTGAATAAATAATAATAAATTCAAAAAATAAAAACAAAAAATTCAAATATTTATATCCAACCGTTCCAATGTGAATATTACAGTACAAATTTAAATTTAAAAAATAACAATCAACCAATGCAATGCTTAGCTCCTTTTCGACCTCGTCTCGAAAAGGAGCACGACTAAAAATTGGTCCAACGGAGTCTCTCGGTTTCGCCAAATAGAGATTAGGACCGGTAAATTGACTTTCTATTTGAAAGTCATTCTCCCCGGTTCTAATCCCATAAAAAGTGGGTTTACCCTACGTTGCAAGTGGGTTTACCCAAATGCAACAGGCAACAAAAATTACTATTATAGACCTCGTCAAGGTACAAAAAATGTCGGATACATTTTGTTGTGTACATTTGTACCACAATTGTACAGAGTGGGACAAATGGGACACTACATGGTACATGCAGGACATGTACAGCCAAGGGTGTCCCAAATGTCCCATGTGCTGTCCCAAGTGTCCCACGCTGTACAGCTGTGGTACACATGTACAGAACAAAATTGATCGGAAATTTTTGTACTGGGTGAACGTGTTGATCTACATTCAGGGTGTCCCAAATGTCCCATGTGCTGTCCCAAGTGTCCCACACTGTACAGCTGTGGTACACATGTACACAACAAAACTGACCAGACATTTTTGTACTGGGTGAACATGTCGATGTGTAGCCAAGGGTGTCCCAAATGTCCCATGTGCTGTCCCAAGTGTCCCACACTGTACAGCTGTGGTACACATGTACAGAACGAAATAACCTAGGTATTTTGTACCACATGAACATATCATTGTACAGCTAAAGGTGTCCCAAATGTCCTATGCACAGCATGGGACAATCGGGACAGGACATATCTGACACATTTTGTAATGTGCATGTGTACTACAGCTGTACAGCGTGGGACACTTGGGACACCCTTGGTTGTACATCGACATGTTTACCCAGTACAAAAATGTCACCCTTGGCTGTACATGTACCACATGTCCCATGTAGTGTCCCATTTGTCCCATGCTGTATGGCTGTGATACACATGTACAGAACAAAATGTATCAGACATTTTTGTACTGGGTGAACATGTCTATGTACCATCAAGGCTGTTGGCTCCTTGTACGAGGTCGGATCCTTGAAGAAATACCAAGTATGGGTAAACTCACTCATTTTTACACAGAAAAACGAGTGAATTTTCCCAACGGAGAGCGTCAAAATCAAAACGCTGCGAGTCATTTACCCAGCGATTCGAGTGAGGTCCCTACAGAAAATATCAAGAATCGCCAATGACGAAACGCATTGGCTTTTTCATTGACTTAACGGTTTCCTCCAGTTTTGATACGAGGTCTCTAAGTATCTATTTTTTCCTTGGTTGATTGTTAAGTAGATTTTATTAAATAATTGGATTTGTACACAAGCCACGTTTCAAATCGCTTTTTTTTTTAAAGATTGTAAATTTAATTTATATAAATATATGAAAAGCATGATTTAATATTATTAATAAAAACTAATTATCCGAGTAACTCG
>JANMZB010000762.1:0-10094 GCA_031382725.1 Sphingobacteriaceae bacterium
TAAACTTGATTCTTCTTTCCATGAAGTGCCCCCAATAAGTGTCTAACTTTTTGGGGGCACTTCATGGGAGACGGCTTATATTATTAATTCTATTCTTTCCTATTTAACTTCTTCGAAGTCAACATCGGTTACTGCATCACTTGCATTGTTGGCAGTAGCCTGACCCTCACCAGGATTTTGTCCATCAGCACCAGCACCGCCAGTAGCTTTGTACATTTCTTCGGAAGCAGCAGCCCACGCAGCATTTAATTCTGTTTGAGCCGTTTCGATATCGGCAAAGTTTTTAGATGCATGCGCAGTCTTCAACTTTGTTAGCGATTCTTCGATTGGACCTTTCTTATCAGCAGAAATCTTATCGCCATACTCACTCAACTGCTTCTCAGTTGAGAAGATAAGCGCATCGGCAGCGTTAAGTGTATCCACTTCTTCTCTAGCTTTTTTATCCCCTTCAGCGTTAGCCTCTGCTTCTGCTTTCATCTTTTGAATCTCTTCATCAGATAAACCTGAAGATGCTTCGATACGAATTTTTTGTTCTTTACCAGTTGCTTTATCTTTTGCTCCTACATGCAAGATACCGTTTGCATCAATATCAAAAGTTACTTCGATTTGAGGCACACCACGAGGTGCAGGTGGAATTCCGTCTAAGTGAAAACGACCGATAGTGCGGTTCTGATTCGCCATTGGACGCTCACCTTGCAAAATGTGAATTTCAACTGAAGGCTGATTATCTGATGCAGTAGAGAACGTTTCAGATTTTTTAGATGGGATAGTTGTGTTAGACTCAATTAACTTCGTCATTACACCACCCATAGTTTCAATACCTAAAGAAAGCGGAGTAACATCCAGAAGCAATACATCTTTAACCTCACCGGTTAATACACCGCCTTGAATAGCCGCACCAATCGCAACAACCTCATCAGGGTTTACACCTTTTGAAGGCTCTTTTCCGAAGAACGCTTTAACCGCATCCTGAATTGCAGGAATACGTGTTGAACCACCAACCAGAATAATCTCATCAATATCAGAAGTTGATAGACCTGCATTTTTTAATGCTGAACGGCAAGGCTCGATAGTGCGTTTAATCAAGCTGTCTGCTAATTGCTCAAACTTCGCTTTGCTCAACGTACGAACTAAGTGTTTCGGGCCGCTTTGATCTGCAGTAATATAGGGTAAGTTGATTTCAGTCTGATTTGAACTTGAAAGTTCAATTTTAGCTTTTTCCGCAGCTTCCTTTAAACGTTGTAGTGCCATTGCATCTTTTGCAAGGTCCATTCCGTTCTCAGATTTAAACTCGTCGGTCAACCAGTCGATAATCACCTGATCAAAGTCATCACCACCTAAGTGAGTATCACCATCTGTAGATTTTACTTCGAATACGCCATCACCAAGTTCAAGAACAGAAACGTCGTGTGTACCACCACCGCAGTCGAACACAACAATTTTCATATCCTTATGAGCTTTATCTAAACCGTAAGCTAATGCTGCGGCTGTAGGCTCGTTGATAATACGTTTAACTTCAAGGCCTGCAATCTCGCCGGCTTCTTTCGTAGCCTGACGTTGTGCATCGTTAAAATAAGCCGGAACGGTAATAACCGCACCTGTTACTTCATGACCTAAAAAATCTTCTGCAGTTTTTTTCATTTTCTGCAAAATCATTGCAGAAAGCTCTTGTGGAGTATATTTACGATCGTCGATCTCAACACGTGGCGTATTGTTATCGCCCTTTACAACAGCGTAAGGCACACGACTGATCTCTTTCGACACTTCATTGTAGCTGTTACCCATGAAGCGCTTGATAGAATAAATAGTTTTAGCTGGATTAGTGATAGCCTGACGTTTTGCTGGATCACCAACTTTCCGCTCACCATTTTCAACAAAAGCTACAATGGATGGTGTAGTGCGCTTGCCTTCGCTGTTCGCGATTACAACAGGCTCATTACCTTCCATTACTGCTACACAGGAGTTAGTTGTTCCTAAGTCGATACCAATAATTTTTGACATGTTATGTAAGTTTTTAAGTGTTCTCTATAAATATTAAACACTTTATCAAGGCTTATGCCAACTACTTTATCTAAACAGAATGACAGTATTATGTCAAGGTTTTCTGCTGATAAATGACATACTGACAAATTAGCGCAAAAAAAAGCCCCCTTTGCAGGAGGCTTCGTTTAACAATCGCTTTACTAATTCTTTTTAGTTGTTGATGTCGTTTTAACCGGGCTGGCTTTAGCAGCGGGCTTTGCTGTGCTCTTTTTAGCAACCGGTTTTGCAGCTGGTTTCTTAACTGCGGTTGATGCCGCTTTCTTGGTACGCTTAACCTTTACAACCTCCAAATCAAATAAAAGAGTCGAAAAAGGTTTGATATCCGCACCAGCGCCTTGTGGGCCATAGCCTAAATCAGATGGAATAATAAACGTAGCTTTAGATCCTTCATTTAATAACAAAAGCCCTTCTTCCCAACCTGGTATCACTCTTCCCTCACCTAGTACCACACTAATTGGTTCGTAGGCTCTTCCAGGTTGTTGCAAACCAGCTTTTTTTGCCTCAACTTCTACACTCGAATCGAAAACTTTGCCCTCCAGGTTTCTTCCGGTATAGTTTACAAAAACCGTATCACCTTTTACCGGCTTGGCTTTGGCCGAAGGTTTTCTAATGATATATCTTAAACCTGATTTCGTTTTGATACCGGTTATTTTATTTTCTGTAAGATACCGTGTCAATGTCAATGCTTCGGCCTCTTTCATTGCCGACATTATTTTTTGTTGCGCTGCCATTGCTTCTTCCATCGACTGAACCTTCTCTATCTTCAGAATAATAATAAGAGAACTCCCTTTAGGGAAAAAAGGAGGACGATGCATCTCCGGGGTAGTGAAAATCGAATCGGTCGGAATCATAACCATTGCGCTATCATTTTGCGTCAGTAATGGAAAAAAGTCCATTAAATCGGCGGCATTTCTAGCTGCTTGCACCGGCATAGTAAACGGCTGCTTTGCTGCAAAAGAATTCGACAGTATCGAATCTTTATCGGTTTTTTGAATGAAGTTAAACGTAATCACGTCATTCAACTTAATTTTCGGCCCGGGGTTATTAGTAAATATTTTATACCGTGTACCACTTGGCAACCGCTGCATATCATTGGTATTCTGGCCCATCGCCTGTATGCCTGCAGTCAGAAACAATACAGTAATAATGTTTTTTAGTGTTCTCATTTTAAATTAAAAAAGCCTTCTTACGAAGGCTGTAATTTATTGGTTTGGCATTGGAGGCATCATCGGAGGCATTTGAGCTACTCCGGTTCCTTTTACAATGTCAACAATTTCTATTTCAAATACCAATGGGGTATATGGAGGGAACATCTGGTTACCTTGTTCGCCATAAGCTAGTTTAGATGGTAATATAATTGTTGCTTTAGTTCCTTTTGGAAACATTAATAAGGCTTCATCAAAACCTGGAATAGTGCTGTTCATACCAGCAGGAACTTTCATTGGTTCGTAAGGGCGCTGAGCATTAAATGTATTTGATTTTTTAGCCTCCGCCAGTACGCTTGTATCAAATACTTTTCCGGTTAAAAACCTACCAGTGTAATTTAACTTTACAGTATCTCCACGCATCGCTTTTGCACCCGTACTTTCCTGAGTGATCACATAATTTAAACCAGAAGCAGTTACTGTTGGCTTCAGGTTCTTTGAAGAAAGATAATTACTTATTTTCCCTGGTTCCTGAGTTTTAGATTTAGCAACATCAGCCTTCAAAAACTCATCAATTTGTTTCTGAAATACAGTATCGTTCATTTTCCCTTTGGCAATAACCTTGTTTACTTTAATAGTAAATAACAAGTGTTTACCTTTTGTATTTGCTGGTTTAGGCATCCCTTTAGCGGCCATCGAATCGATATTGATCTTGAAAGTTGCACTATCGCCTTGACTTAATAAAGCTAAGCCATCATAGATATCACCTTTAAATTGACCTTTTTGCTGAACCATAAATACCGGGCGGCCCATTTCAAAAGAACTGGCCATAACAGAATCTTCTTCGGTTTTTTGGATAAATTGCAGTGAAAGGAAATCACCTTCTTTTACTGTAGCTCCAGACTCATCTTCGTGGATAATGTACTGAAGGTCACCAGGACCTTTTTTAAATTGCTTACATCCCGCTAAGGCAAGAACAGCAAATCCTAAAACAATTAAATTTTTCTTCATTTGATTTTTATACTATTAATAGACTTTTATAATCTGGCAAAATGCCTTTAAATTCCAAAATTACTTCTTGCAGGCTTTTTTCAGAAACCCCACCTGCTGCATTTCTATGACCGCCGCCATTGAAATATTTTTTACAAATCTCATTAGCAGGAAAATCTCCGGTAGACCGCAAAGAAAGCTTTACCTTATCAGGGCGTTCTATGATCAAAGCGGCTAATTTAATTCCATTTATTGTTAGTGCGTAGTTTACCAGCCCTTCTGTATCTCCGGTATCAATAGCATAAGTTTCAAGCTCATCTTTTGATACACTGATTAGTGCGGTATTATATTCTTCAAAAACTTCCAGCTTATTTAAAAGGCAATATCCAAGGAAACGTAAACGATTTTGTGAGAAGTTATCGTATACCAGCTGATGAATTTTAGCATTTTCGGCACCCGAAGCAATTAAGTCGGCTACAATATGGTGCACCTGTGGTGTGGTTGTTGGAAAACGGAACGAACCCGAATCTGTCATGATTCCGGTGTATAAACAACTGGCTACATCTTTATTAATAAAGTCGGGCTCCTCCATTACGTTTACAATAAAATCGTAAACTAATTGCGCCGTTGCACAGGCGTTTATCGACCAATGGCGGTAATCGTCGAAACCTTCAGGCTCGAGGTGGTGATCTATCATTACCTTTTTGCCTTTTGCCGCGCGAACTACTTCGCCCATCTCGTTTATTCGCGAAAGGGCATTAAAATCTAAACAAAAGATAATATCAGCTTCGGCGATAAAGATTTTTGACTCTTCTACATTTTCGGTGTAAACCAAAACTTCCGGGTTATTTGGAAGCCAATGCAGAAAAAAAGGATAATCTGTAGGAGTAATAACCCTTACATGATGGCCTTTTTGAACAAGATAATTATATAGCCCCAGGGAAGAGCCCATCGCATCACCATCAGGCTTATGATGGGTTGTAATGACAATATGCAAAGGGGTTGCTAATAATTCCTTAAGCGAGGCTAGTTCTAACATCTTTCAAAAAAGAAACGCAAAGCTATTAAAAACCTTGGCGATATAAAATGATTTTGTTGGAGAAGTCGGTGAAAGTCGGGAAGTCAGGAAGAAGTCCGAAAGTTGGGAAGTTAGAGAAGTTGGAAAGTCGGGAAGTTGGAAAGTTGGAAAAGTCGGACAGCTTATGCTTTCTGTCTTCCTGTCTTCCTGTCTTCCGGACTTTCCGACTCCTGTCTTCCGGACTCAATAAATTTCTCTAAGTTTGCAGCAATTTTTAAAACACAACAAAACCAGATGGCTACTAACAGAACTTTTACAATGATTAAACCTGATGCTGTGAAAAACGGACATACAGGTGCTATTTTAAATGATATTATTAAAGGCGGTTTCAAAATTATCGCTATGAAATACACCAGCCTTACGAAAGATACAGCAGGTGCATTTTATGCAGTTCATGAAGAACGTCCATTTTATAATGATTTAGTGAGCTTCATGTCATCCGGACCAATCGTTGCAGCAATTCTTGAGAAAGATAATGCAGTTGAAGATTTTCGTAAACTAATCGGAGCAACTGATCCTAAAAAAGCAGATGTAGGAACAATACGTAATAAATACGCAGAGTCAATCGAAGCAAATGCTGTTCACGGATCAGATTCTGATGAAAATGCAGATATAGAAGGGAACTTTTATTTTTCAGGGCTGGAGAGGTTTTAAAAAGCCTCACCCCAACCCTCTCCCGAGGAGAGGGAGCACTAAAAGCCTATTACTAAAATTTTACCTCGAAATCCCAACCTCCCCTCTCCTTTTGGAGAGGGGCCGGGGGTGAGGCTACACAAATACAATCTCCTCCAACACCTTAGATCCCGCCCTTTCATTCATACGCTTCAAAATTTCTGAACGAATCATCACCAACTCGTTTTTTAAAACGGAAGATTCTACTCTTATAAATAATTTCCGTTCCCGGATATACAGTTGACTGGTTCGATTTGCTACTGCCCTGCCCATCAATTCTGGCCAGGCGGCAATAAGAGCCGTTTCGTCAAATTTGCGCTTAAGCTTATAAACGTTCAGCAATTGTTCAATTGCTTCTTTTAAGGGTTTATCGTTATTGCGCGCCATTGTGTTTTATGGTTCCGTTTTCTATTTCAAAGATACTTAAGCCTACCCCTATTCCCTCGAAAATTCTCTTCACACGAGCTGAACTTGTATCGGTAATAAAAATCTGCCCAAAATCCTGATGTGAAACCATTTGCATAAGCTTGGTGATTCTTAAATCGTCGAGCTTATCGAAAATATCATCGAGGAGCAACAGTGGTTTATAGCCTTTTTTTTGATTTAAATAAGAATATTGTGCCAGCTTTAAGGCAATTAAAAAGGATTTCTGCTGGCCTTGCGATCCAAACTTTTTAAGCGGCATACCGTGGATGCTGCACAACAAATCATCTTTGTGAATCCCGGTGGTTGTTCGTTCTAAAGCACGATCACGTTCTAGTGATTTTTTTAGTAAGATTGAAAAATCCTCCTTGGCCAACTGGGAATCGTATATTAATTCAACTTTCTCCGCTCCTTCGCTTAAATATTGGTAATGCGAAACAAAAACAGGTAGAAAATCTTCCATAAAAGTTTTCCGCTTTGCGAAGATGTTATTACCTGATGCAATTAGTTGCTCATCGTATATTTCCATCAAATGCGCATCGTATCTGCCGGTTTGAGCAATACTTCTGAGCAGGGCATTCCGGTTAGCAAGATTCTTGTTGTAAAGTATTAATTCGTCGAGGTAATGGTTATCTGTTTGAGAGATCACATTATCAATAAAACGACGGCGTTCTTCACTGCCTTCAATAATAATACTGATATCATAAGGAGAGATCATTACCAAAGGAAATAGTCCAATATGATCTGCCAGCCGCTGATAATCTTTTTTATTACGCTTAAACTGCTTTTTTTGATTTCGCTTTAACGAACAGGCAATCACTTCCTCCGAATCCTCCTTTTCAAAAGCACCCTGAATCATAAAAAACTCTTCGTTCTGTTTTATCTGCTGAGAATCAATTGGATTAAAATAGCTTTTACACAGAGAAAGATAATGTATGGCATCCAAAAGATTGGTTTTTCCGGCACCGTTATTACCCGCGAAAGCATTTACAGCAGCGGAAAATTGCAAATCGGCTTCCTGATAATTTTTAAAATTTAGAAGAGAAAGTTTCTTTAGCCACATAGCAGGAGGCACAAAGTTACAGTTTACAGGGCAATCTGTTTTTTAAATTTAAACAGGGCTTGATTGTAAACGCTAAAACAGTATTTTTGCAAACTTCAATTTTAAAACGCAAATGGCGACTAATCAAAAAGATACTATTCAAGAGCCTGTTAAAAGTCATAACACAAGCAACTTTATCCAGGAGAATACAAAGAGCCTGGCAATAATAGGTGGTGCAATTGTGGCATTGGTTCTACTTTACATAGGTTATCAAAAACTTTACCTTGATCCTAGGAAAGAAAAAGCGTCAAATGAAATGTATAAAGCAGAAGAGTACCTAGCGGTTGATTCATTGGCCGACAGAGCAATTAAAGGCGACGGTTCTTATCCGGGATTTGAAAAAATTGCCGAAGAATACTGGAATACTAAATCTGCTAATCTTGCTAACGCTTACCTTGGCGGATTATATCTTCGAAAAGGTGAGTTTCAAAAAGCCACCGATGTTCTGGGCAACTACAGCTCAACGGGCAGTCCGGTTATTGATCCTTTAGTTCTCGGGATGCTTGGCGATGCGTATTCTGAACTTAAAGATTACGACAAGGCAGAAACTTATTACAAAAAGGCATCTGATAAATCTGCAAATACTTTTACTACACCTTTATTTCTAAAAAAATTAGGTTTGGTTTACGAGGAACAACAAGATTTTGAGAATGCATTAGATGTATATAAAAAGATCAAGCAAGATTACCCTCAAAGCCAGGAAGCTTCTTTAATCGACGCTTACATAGCTCGGGCAGAAGCACGTTTATAATATATTATTCAAATTTTTTATAAAGATGGTTACCTTATTTAGGGTAACCATTTGTATTTTTAATTATGGCAACTCAACTTAAAAGCTTATCCGATTTTAGTCATACAACCATCCCGGTAGGAACAGACTACAAATTTGGAGTTGTTACCGCTCAATGGAACGCAGAGATCACAGGCGCACTTTATAACGGAGCTGTTTCATTACTGGAGAAGCAGGGAGTTAATCCTGAAAAGATTATAGCAGTTACCGTTCCGGGGAGCTACGAGTTGATTTCGGGTGCTGATATCCTGTTAAGTAAAAAAGATGTAGACGCGGTTATATGCCTGGGTTGCGTTATTCAGGGAGAAACACCTCATTTCGATTTTATTTGTAGTGCGGTAGCAAATGGCCTTGCCCAAGTAACAATAAAATATAATAAGCCCGTGATATTTGGTGTACTTACAACTAATACATTGGAACAGGCTCGAGCAAGAGCAGGAGGTAAACACGGTAACAAAGGTGAAGAAGCTGCCGCTACTGCCCTACTTATGGCCGAACTACAAAAGAAACTAAACGATTGAAACATATTAATATAAGTTTCGTATTCAGGTGGAATTTAAATATCTTAGCGCTCACCATTATGAAGAAATTAATTATTGTATTACTTCTTGCGTTTACCGCAACCGCAGCACTTGAATCTTGCTCTTCAAAAATCTGCCCGGCATATAATTCGTATCCCAGAGCTAGAAGAGGATAGTTACGCAATCTGTGTGTAATATTATTTTATAAGCCCTACCAATAATATCAAACCTGCCTATTTTTGAGTTTCTATTTTTATGAATTGGATACCGTTAGAGAATATCGATCAACTGCAGGCCATTAAGCAAAATCCCGGTTACAGCATTTTATTCAAACACAGCACACGTTGTTCTATCAGCCTAATGGCTAAAAAGAAATTTGAGTTTGAATGGGATACAATTCCGGAAGACACTTCTATTTACTTCCTCGACGTATTAAATAATCGTTCTATCTCTCACGAAATAGCACAATCATTTAAAGTACATCATGAATCGCCTCAATTATTACTCATTAAAGATGGCGAATGTATATATGAAACCTCTCACGGTGAAATCTCTGCTGAAGATACCGCAGAGCAAATGGCCGTAAACTCTTAAGAAATTTCTTACAAATAGTTGAACGTTGTCATCTTTTTGATATCGGGATGCAAACTTAAATATACCGGACAAGTTACTGCGGCGTGTTCTAGCATTGATTTTACTTCATCGTTGAACGTATAAGGAAAATTAATTACTGCATGGATTTCACTCACCCTACGGGGATCTGCCGCCATAATTTTGGTAATAGTGCAGGTTGTGCCGTCGATACTAAAATTGTTTTCTTTAGCAGCGATGCCCATAATAGTGATCATGCATGTCCCTAATGAAGTAGCCAGTAAATCGGTTGGAGAAAATGATTCACCTTTACCTTTATTATCAAGTGGTGGATCGGTTGTTATTTTAGTTCCTGATTGAACATGGGTTGCCTCTGTTTTCAGGTCGCCTAAGTAGTTTATTGTAGATGTAGCCATAATTTTAAGGTAAAAGCATAAAGGTAAAAGCTTAAAGCTGATTGGCAAGTGGTTTATAGAGAAAATTGCGATCCGACATTCCCGTCTAAGCGCTGTCAAATTCTCAAATCTCCTATTTAACATCTCACATCTATACCCTACCTTTGTTCTATGATTGAATTGCCGGTTATTCCTGCAAACCAAACCGCCCGGAGACCTAGCTGGCTGCGTGTAAAGTTGCCTGTAGGAAAAGAATACGCACACGTTCGCGGGCTTGTAGATACCCATAAGCTTCATACCATCTGCGAAAGCGGAAATTGCCCCAATATGGGTGAGTGTTGGGG
>JANMZB010000770.1:0-6682 GCA_031382725.1 Sphingobacteriaceae bacterium
GCGCGGATAAGCTCCGCTTTTTTAAAATAGCGTGGCCAGAACCGAACTAAAAAATAATCACCAGGGATACTGGCTATATAACAAAAAAAAAGAGGACGCCTTTTTGAGACGCCCTCTTCTATTTTATATATATCTGTTAATGATGTTTTCGAGATATTCCTGCTTTCCGCTGATAGTAGCCGGTTCGCCTTTCTCTATCGCATAGGCCCTTAAATCTTCCAGACTTAATTTGCCTTCTTCAAATTCTTTTCCTTTTCCGGAATCAAAAGATGCGTAACGATCTTCACGGGTCTTTTTGAAATCAGATTTTTGAAGGATGTTATCTGCTACAATTAAAGCTCTTGCAAAAGTGTCCATACCGCCAACGTGTGCGTAGAATAAATCTTTCTGATCGGTTGAGTTTCTTCTGATTTTAGCATCAAAATTCACACCGCCGCCTTGTAACCCACCTGCTTCAAGGAAGATTAGCATTGCTTCTGTAATTTCGTTTAGGTTATTAGGGAATTGGTCGGTATCCCATCCGTTTTGGTAATCACCGCGGTTAGCATCTACAGAACCTAACATTCCTGCATCTGCAGCCACTTGTAACTCGTGCTGGAAAGTGTGTCCCGCAAGGGTTGCATGGTTTACTTCGATGTTGATTTTGAAGTCTTTCTCTAATCCAAACTGATTTAAGAAACCGATCACTGTAGCGCAATCAAAATCGTACTGATGTTTAGATGGCTCAGCCGGTTTAGGTTCAATAAAGAACGTTCCTTTGAAGCCGTTTTTGCGTGCGTAATCTTTAGCGGCATGCAAGAATTTAGCAAAATGCTCCTGCTCACGCTTCATGTCGGTATTTAGCAAAGTCATGTAACCTTCGCGACCGCCCCAGAATACATAATTTTCTCCGCCCAAAGCGATGGTTGCATCCAAAGCTGCCTTAACCTGTGCGCCACCATGAGCAAGCACATGAAAGTCAGGATTGGTAGATGCACCGTTCATGTAACGTGGATTCGAAAACAGGTTGGCTGTTCCCCAAAGTAATTTAACGCCGCTTGCCGCTTGTTTCTGCTTGGCATAATCAACCAAAGCTTGTAGCCTTCTTTCGTTTTCTACAATGTCGTTGCCGTAATCTACCACATCCACATCGTGAAAACAGTAAAAAGGCAAGTTCATTTTTGTAAGAAATTCAAAAGCAGCATCCATTTTATCTTTTGCCCTTTCGATCGGATCATCTTTTTTATCCCAAGGATGGATGTGAGTTGGCGACCCGAACGGATCTCCACCATTTCCTACAAACGAATGCCAGTAAGCTCCCGCGAAGCGGAAATGATCTTTTAAAGTTTTACCTGCTACAACGCGATTTTCGTCGTACCATCTAAACGCAAGTGGATTGTCGGATTCTAAGCCCTCAAATTTGATTTGGCCGATTCCTTTAAAGAATTCGGTTTCGCCGGTTATTACATTTCCCATGTTTTATCGTATTTATTGTTTTTAACGGTTATAAAGCTATCATGAGCATATTAATTTGCTTTTGAGCGGTATGCTCATGATGGTTATTAATTTATATGCTGTTCTAATACTTGTTTCCAATCCTGATATATCGCTTCATATTCGTTAGTCTTTGTTGGCTCAACTAAAGAAAGTGGTTTTGCGTTTTTAAAAGCTTCCTGTTCCGAAGAAAATACTTTACTTCCAATACCTGCACCTAATGCAGCTCCAACGCTGCCATCGTTTTCGTAAAGCTCTACTGGTACGTTAGTGGCGTTTACAAAAGCTTCAGTAAATACCGGGCTCAAAAACATATTTGCTTTTCCGGCTCTGATTACTGAAGGATTTATTCCCGTTTGTCGCATAATATCTAATCCGTACCTGAACGAAAAAGCGATGCCTTCCTGAACTGCACGGAAAATATGCGCCTGTGAATGTAAATTGAAATCGATGTTTTGGAAATGTGAGCCAATCATTTTGTTGTTCAGCATTCTTTCTGATCCATTCCCAAATGGAAGCACTCTTAAACCATTGCTTCCAACAGCAATTTTTGAGGCCTCATTATTCATTTCCGGATAATCAACACCTGCAGCTATATTCTTTTTGGTCCAGCTGTTTAAAATCCCAGTTCCGTTTATGCAGAGCAAAACGCCTAAGCGGGTTTTCTCGCCTGTATGATTGACGTGAGCAAATGTGTTAACCCTTGATTGCTTGTCATATGTGATCGAATCGCTTACACCGTAAATCACACCGGATGTTCCTGCGGTCGCAGCAACTTCGCCAGGGTTAAGCACGTTAAGGGATAGGGCATTATTCGGCTGGTCGCCAGATTTATAACTTACCGGGATGCCTTGTTTTAAAGATAACGAAGCGGCAATTTCTGAGGTTAAATAGCCATGTTCTGCAAATACCGGTTTAACCGGAGCAATGAGATCCTTAGCAAAGCCGAAGCAGTTTAATATATCTTCTGAGATGTTGTTTGTGCTAAAATCCCAAAACATCCCTTCCGAAAGAGCCGAATTGCTGGTGGTTACTTCGCCGGTAAGCCTCATCGCGATAAAATCGCCCGGAAGCATTATTTTATCAATTTTTTCATAAACCGCCGGTTCATTTTCTTTAACCCAGGCTAGCTTTGAAGCAGTAAAATTTCCGGGAGAATTTAATAAACTCGATAAGCTTTTCTCTTTACCGATTTTATCAAAAGCACGATTTCCGATCTCAACCGCACGGCTATCACACCAAATAATTGAATCGCGCAATACCTGTTGATTCTTATCTACAACTACCAGTCCGTGCATTTGGTAAGCAATTCCTATCGCAGCTATATCTTTCGGATCATACACCTTAAGCGCATTAGCTTTTAAAATTGCTTGTTGAACGTGTTCCCACCACATATCCGGAGACTGCTCAGCCCATCCCGATTTTAACGAGGTAATGGGTGTTTCCGAATCGGGGTACTGAACAGAAGCCAGCGTAATTTGAGTTTCAGCATTAACTACCGAAACTTTTATTGATGATGTACCAACATCGATACCTAATAAAAGCATAATAAAGGGCTATAATTGGAATTGCCAACGTTGGCACTAAGATATAATTTTTTAAGGGTTGTAAAGTTTATTTTTAAATTTACCTTATTGAAAAAGATAACCATTCTTGATATAGCAAAGGAGCTTAATATCACTTTCTCTACCGTAGCCCGGGCTTTAAATGATCATCCTGCTATAAGCGTAGCTACAAAAAAGGCTGTTAGAGAAACTGCTACTCGCTTAAACTACCGCCCTAATAAACTTGCATCATCATTACGCTCCGGCCGGAGCAATATTATAGGAGTAATTGTGCCGAATTTACATGTGAGTTTTTTTAGTTCGGTGGTTTCCGGAATCGAAAAGGTGATGAATGAAAATGGGTATAATATTCTTTTATATCAGTCTAACGAGTCGCAAAAGCATGAAGCAGATGGGATAGGCACTTTCCTTAAATCAAGGGTTGATGGGATCATTTCGTCTGTAACCACCGAAACACATAACGATGTTTATCAGGAAATTAAAAACCGCAATATTCCGCTAATGTTTTTTGACAGGGAGTTGCCGGAATTGCAAGTGTCTTCCGTTATAATTGACGATTACGCTGGCGGTTTTATTGCTACCGAACACTTGATCAAACAGGGGTATCAAAAGATCCTCCACATTACAGCCGAAAAGGATATTCTAATTTTCAGAGAACGCTTACGCGGATACATTGACGCGTTAAAACATTACAATCTGGACGTTGATGAAGCATTGATTGTAAAGGGTGACTTTTCTTTGCAGTTTGGTAAAGATGCGGTGAGGCAGACTCAATCAAGCGGTTTGATTTATGATGCTATTTTCGCTCTGGAAGATTACACAGCGATGGGAGCTATGCAAGCGTTAAAAGAATTGGGGATTAAAATCCCTGAAGAAGTTGGTGTAATTGGTTTTGCCAATGAAGAATTTGGAAGTCTCGTAAGTCCGGCGCTATCTACAATGGATCAGCAGACTGGGAAGATGGGCGAGGAAACTGCTCGTATATTTCTTAATCAATTGAAAAGTAATGGTGTGAATGGTGTGCAGGAGAAGGTGGTGCTGGAGCCGATTTTGGTGGAGAGGGAATCGACGAGACGGGTGTGTAATACTTGAGGGCTATCAATACTGGCAGATAGACTTTACTTAGGGCAGCTTGAAGCTAGTAGGAATTGGGAAGCTAAATTTGGCCACTAAGACACAAAGGCTCAAAGTTTACGGGGGCCTAAGTTTGTTCGTTTTTTTCTTAGTGTCTTAGAGCCTTTGTGGCCTATTATTTTTTTTCACAAGTCACAGAAATCTTAGTTCAGTAGAATCTTAGCGGCTAAATTATTATTCTTCACTGGGCCGTTGCGGCGTATGCAAAATCAGCTGGTAAAATTCCAAGTCCAGCCATTTAAAGAACTTATACCCGACCTGCTTCATCCTACCGCAGAATTCAAACCCGAAATTCTTGTGTAATTGAATACTTGCCTCATTAGTTGAATCGATCCCTGCCACTAAGCAATGATAATCCTGACTTATGGCATTATCAATAATGTCCTGGAGTAGAATTTTACCCAATCCCTGACCTCTAAAATTTTTATGTATATATAGGGAATGTTCGACGGTATATTTATAAGCAGGCCATGCTCTGAAAGTGCCATAACTTCCAAAACCTAATAATTGGTCTTCTTCGTTTATGATTCCGATGATCGGATAATTCTTTTTCGTCTTAAGTTCAAACCAGGTTGTCATGTTTTCCATGGTTCTTGGCTGATAGTCATATAGAGCGGTAGAGTTTACTATTGCGTCATTAAAAATGTCTAGTATTTGGTTGGCATAACTAAAATCGCACGAAATTATTTTCATGATTTTTCTTAAGTGATTGGATTTTATTTTGCGACTTCAATGCTGCGATAACAAATTTACTAATTGTATTTTAGCGTGGTTAAAATATATTCAAGCAGATTTTTGATGCTAAGATATGGAGCTAAAAATTATAGAAAATAAATTATTGCCTCAATATCTTTTAAACCTGCCTAGCGGTTTAAGCGAAGCTTTCTCAGAACTAAAAGATGCAGAGCTATCAACGTTAAACTTCAGCTTCTACACCTCTGTTGCTTCGGTATTTAGCAGTAAAATAGAGGGTGAAGCCATTGAACTGGACAGCTATATCAAACATAAAAGAGATGGCATCACCTTTCAGCCCGATTATACCCGTAAGATTGATGACTTATATGAAGCCTATTCTTTTGCGCAGCAAAATGAATTGAAGGAAAAAAATATAGCCACAGCTCATAAGCTTTTAAGCAGAAATATTGTTGCTGAACAGCATCAAGGCCAATTCAGAACTCAAAATATGTATGTGGCTACTGATGAGGGTAAGATTGAGTATGTAGCTGTTTCTCCTTTTGAAGTAAAAGAGGAGATGAAAAAACTGTTTTCCGATATTAATACGCTGCTCCTGGCAGAACTTACTATTCAGGAATCATTTTTTTATGCTTCGATGATCCATTTAGTTTTTGTGAAGATTCATCCCTGGATTGATGGCAACGGCAGAAGCGCAAGGCTAATAGAAAAATGGTTCTTAGCACAGAAACTGGGTGAAAAAGCCTGGTATGTTGAGAGCGAAAAAAATTACTATAAACAGCATCAAACTTATTACAATAATCTCCGGATGCTGGGTTTGGAGTATCAGATTTTAGATTATTCTAAAGCTATGCCATTTCTCTTAATGCTTCCCAACTCCGTTGTAAGCTGATAAATTTATAGTTTATATTAAGTTTTGTCCACTCACTCTCTAAGCACCCCCATCGAATATTTAAAAGGCGTTGGCCCTCAACGTGCTGATGTGCTTAAAAAGGAACTGAATATTTTCACTTTTCAGGATCTGATACATCACTACCCTTTTCGTTATATTGACAGAACAAGGTTTTACAAGATCAAAGAACTAAATCCCGACCTCCCGTCCGTTCAGATTCTAGGCCGATTGGTTTCAAAAGAAATTATTGGTGAGAAGCAATCAAGGCGCTTAGTGGCTAAGCTTCGTGATGAGACCGGCGTAGTTGAATTGGTTTGGTTTCAGGGGATAAGATGGGTTGAAAAGCTTCTGCATCCAAATGCGGTGTTTGTAGTATTTGGTAAGCCTAATGAGTTTAATGGCAAAATATCAATTTCGCACCCTGAAATAGAACTCTATAATCCCAACCTAAAAAAGCTCGGAAATTTAACCTTGCAGCCCGTTTATAATTCTACTGAAAAACTTAAACAATTTTCTTTAGATACCAAAGGTCTGCAAAAGATTCAGGCGGCGGCACTTGATGCGGTTCTGTATGAAATTCAGGAAGTATTGCCTTCTTACTTACTCGAAAAATACAAGTTTATAAGTAAGCAGGAGGCAATTCGATTTATACACTTCCCGCCCGATGCCTCTGCCTTACAAGCTGCGACGCGCAGACTAAAGTTTGATGAGTTATTTTTCATCCAGCTTAAGCTGCTAAAAAACAAGCTTTTAAGAACACAAAAGTTTAAAGGGCAGGTGTTTGATAAAGTGGGCGATAAATTCAATACCTTTTATAACACCAAACTTCCTTTCGATCTAACTAACGCACAAAAGCGTGTATTAAAAGAGATAAGGTTGGATACACAAAAAGGCATTCAAATGAACCGTTTGTTACAAGGAGATG
>JANMZB010000796.1:0-1456 GCA_031382725.1 Sphingobacteriaceae bacterium
AGGTGACACGTTCGGAGAAAGCCGAATTGTACCTGTTTCGTACGAGTACTGCACCCGTATTTGGATCTTGCTCAGATACCACATGCATCGCGGTTTTTGAACGTACATCTCCAAGAACCATTTCCATAAAGCCTGTGGCAGAGAGTTTAACCTCCCTTCCCGACTGGTTCTTGATTTTGATTACAACGAACTTAACCGGAGACTCCTTATGTACAAAAACACACATTTCGGAATAAATACCTTGTTCAGTATATTCAAATTTGGAATAGCCAAAACCATGGGTAATAATATATGGTGCTATACCGGCTGCAGGAAATGCTGAAGGCGACCAGAAATTGCCGGTCTCTTCATCACGCAGGTAAAACGCTTCTCCCCCTACATCGCTTACCGGATCGTTACTCCACGGAGTGATGCGATACTCATGAGCATTGATCGCCCAGGTGTAAGCTGAGCCGCTTTCTGAAACCACACTTCCAAAACTCGGGTTTGCGATAACATTTACCCACGGTGCGGGTGTAGTATTTTTATTATCCGTTAATATCTTATACTCTTTTCCATCTGATGTAAACCCGCCGATACCATTAAAGAATAGTAAATTATCTGGCAATGCGAGCGTTTGGGTTATAATTTGGGATCCAATAAGTTTAGGCTCGATTAAAGGCGGCAATACCCTTTCGGAAATATGCGTATTAACCTGTTCAGACAAAGTGCCTTTGTTATCATAAATGATTACTCGCGCAACACTTTCAAACAAAATTCGATCTTCTGAGGATAATTGATCCACAGATTTCACGTAGATAGTTCCCGGGGTATTATGATTCACCTGATTGTTAATTTCAGCTGTGATAAGACTCAGAATCTGGTCCTGTAACACCTGACGATAAGTGCCATGATCTTCGTTCCAGATGACTAAATCTACCGCGAGGCCTTTTAGCCGCCAGTAGGCATGTGCCTGAACCATCTGCCGCACAAGTTCCATACTATCCGGATTGTATATATGAAGCAGTACGATTGGTAAATCTCCCGAAACCGAGTGGCTCCAAAGCCATGATTGTCCGCGGAAATTGTTTTGTATCACAGTTGTATCTGCGCGGAGTTTTGGGTTGCCGTAAATGATAGATGATGCCAAACGACCGTATAGTTGAGCGTCGCTTTCCTTAGCGTTAATCTGACGAAGCAGTACCTGGCTATGTGTCCAGGAAAGGTCGAACGCACGGTTCTTAATATGCTGATCATGATACTTATGCATCAGGCCAACACAGCCTTCTTTGGTGTCGCTAATTCCATGGATAAGCTCGAATGTTGCGGTTTGATTCGGCTTAATGGTTATCCTGTAACGAATAGAAAGAATGGGGTCCAGCACCGAGCCATCCTTGCCCGATAACACCTGGGTGTCCATGGCTTGCGGCCAGGCCAGTGTTTTACCGCGACCGTATGCAGTTTACAGGTCGCGGTA
>JANMZB010000805.1:0-1178 GCA_031382725.1 Sphingobacteriaceae bacterium
GTCGGTGACGAGTGTTTGGGGCGCTCCGACATCATGGATAAAATCCATGATTGTTTCGTGGTGATCTCCTTACTTACGCCAGGGGTATATACGGTCATATCCAAGGCCGTTCGTATATATGGATCCCCCAATGTGTCCGTGAACGGATTTTAGTTTGGAGAACATTTGGTCGGCATAGAATTTGCCTTTTATCGCCGGGAATTTCATCCACGGTGCTTTCTTACGAACCTTCCGTTCCGAAGGTGTGAAAACATTGCGAACACCTTCGTGTGTTGTATGTTGTAAAGTCTCTTTAGCCGCATGTAGTCCTATCCCCCATCGTTTGGCCAATACTTCTGGAGTGATGGCCGAACGCCGTTCTTCGGACGTGAGGGACGAAAGGTAACGTGCGCTATGAGAGACTGGATAAATGTCATTATCCGGTGATATAGTAGCAATATCTGAGCCCCAGTTATCAGAGGGGGATACATGGACGGCAGCAATTAACCGATCATGAAGGGCCGCATCGTCAATGGTTTCCACTAGTGGTACGTGACTAGCCAGGATGGTAGTGGCCACCCGATCAGGGGTGGGAACCCATGCTTCATTGATTAGGCCCGGATCAGTGGTATGAAGTGCCGATGTATTGGAGAGATATTTCGATTCTTGTGCAGGGAAGGTGGCTGCAGTAAGCGGCCATTCTGCGGTAGAAGTAAGTTCCAAGCGAGGAAGAGTGTGTAGCTCGTCCGGGTTGGGAGTATGGGTTTCAAAGAATGAAACGGCACCCCGTAAAGATAGCGGAATTCGGAGCTTGGTCACAGGCTCAAAAATAGAGTGAGAGCTCTGGGTGTCAAATTGTCGTGGTACATCGTGGACAATTAACCCGTTCGACCGAAGTTGGTTCGGGCAGAGGAGGGAATGGTCCAACCGTGTGCCAAAATAAATGCATTCATGCAAAATGAGTAAAGTGGAGTGACCAGTACGTGGGTTTACCCATACAGTACCCGCAGTCGTGATAGGGACACGACGCAATGGAGTTAACTCGGGGGAGTAACCATAAACATCAACAAAACGCATGGGTTCTTCAATCATAGTGAAATTAGAGCCAGCGACACAAGTGTCCGCATGTGAGTCGAGCTCACAAGGACGTTCAGAACCTAAAGAGTGAGAGGTAGATGCAACGGTTTGCGAGACGGCAG
>JANMZB010000266.1:0-1149 GCA_031382725.1 Sphingobacteriaceae bacterium
TCGTAATAGTCGCCTCTTTGTATTCAACCAAAGGATACACGCCGATTTTTCCATTGAAGTACCAATCAACCGGATTGTCTCGTTCGTCCTGCCCTGTATACGCAAAATTATATGGTGAGTTCGTATTTTCTCCTTCTGCCCTCGTACTTACCCTGCCCGACGCTTGCTGCTGCCGAATGACCCTTGGTCGAGCAACAGCCGCCAGAAACATCACCTTTGGTATATGCTTCTTGTGTCGCGTATACCTCGGTTGCACCGTTTCGCCGGGTGCAACGTAGCATCGTTGTTTGATGGCAGTCTGATAAAACCATTTTTTGTCGATGTGTATTGTCTGAAACTGCGGATCATATTCATCCGCAGTTTCAGCGCTGATACGTTGTCGTACGAATTCTATACGATTGCTACGGTGGGTTTCTGATAGCGTGGGATTTAATGCGAGAGAGGCAGGTCGGAACAGTTTGTGCTGCTTGACCATCCTGTGAAAATGGCTAGGGCTAATACCAAGTGCCGTAGCCACATCACGGATGGTCTGTCGCTGTGCCACTGGTATAGTTTTAATTTTCTCTTGAAGGGCAGCTGGGGAGTACGTTGCTTTACGACCACTTCTACTGCGATGGGATTCTACGTTGGCCTTTCCATCTGGAGAAGCACTTAGAGAGTCACGACCGCGCTGCCAGATTCGCGAGCACGTGCGCTCTGAAACGGAAAACTGTCGTGAAACCAACACGACGGCACCCCGTTTCAACTTGCCATTTTCGAACATGGTATCAAGCATATTGTAGATGGCCAATCGTCTAAACAATGGCACATCCTTTCTTATCTTCTTTTTTAATGGTAGGTCACTGTTGGAATTTTCGGAATCGGACATGATCTCGTCCTGCTATGAGGATCGCCGTGTTGACGACAATCAATCAGTTGCCTTCGGACGTCATTTGTATGATGATCTAGTGGTGCTCACCCAAAACTTACTTATATCAAAAGAAAGAGTACATAAATATCTTTCAGGATATCCAATAATATCCGTACATAAAGTATATACTTAGAGAAATAGCACCTAACTAAAATCAATCCACCAAGTATTGCAGGACAGAGTGGTATAACAATATATATATTACGAGTAGTAATGTTCTAACGTGTTTGACCTAGGCG
>JANMZB010000888.1:0-11475 GCA_031382725.1 Sphingobacteriaceae bacterium
CGAAGACCGGCAATTAGTGCAAGATTTACTTTGTGCCAGTATCGACGGTTATGTTCTTAAAAAATATACCCACCAGGAGCTTTTACAGGCGGTTAATATTGTGATGCAGGGCGGCCAATACTGGAGCCCGGAAATAAATAAGATTTTGATAAAGGGGATTTCAAAATCTGACGAAGGACCTACGCTTACCGACCGCGAATCGGAAGTGCTCAAATTGCTGGTGCAGGAGTTAAACAGCCGGGAGATTGCCGAAAAGCTTTTTATCAGCGAACGAACAGTGGAAACTCATCGAAAAAACTTATTGCGCAAAACCAGCTCCTTCGGAACAGTTGGGCTCGTTAAATATGCTTACGCAAATAAATTAGTATAGATTTTCATTTTCCATATCAGTATTTATACTGATACGCTATCAGTGTTTACATGGATTAGGTGTAATCTGCAACATAATAACTTTATGCCATGTGTTCATCCAACGTACATACTAAATCCATTGGCTTTTATTTAAAAGCTTTTCTTCTTGTAGTCATCTTAAATTCCTCGGCTTTAATACTCAAGGCACAAGATTTTAACAGCCGTTTTCAAAGTGCCTGGCAGCTGTCTAATTCAGGCAAATTTGATGAAGCACTTACCGGATTTAATGCCCTCGTTAAAGAATATCCGGGTTACCCGGGACTACACGTACAGTTGAGTTGGATATATCTGATAAAGGGTGATATGCCTCAGGCAATCGCTTTCGCAGATATTGCTTACCAATTGAATCAGGCTGATATGGCCTCGGCAATTATAAAAGCGTATGTTCTGCTCGGGGCCAATCGAAAAGATGAGGGTATTCAGTATTTAAATATGGCAATCTGGCTCGACCCTGATGGTGCCAACCTCGCAAATCTGGAAAAGGATTTTACTGAACTGATTAAATATAAAGTAAATCCACCAGTTTTAAAGGAGGCCTGGGCGTTAACACAAAGCAGCCATCTTCAAAGAAATAAGGCTTTTCTTACAATAAACAAAAATTTGGTACAGGGCGACCAACAACTAACGTCCAAAAATTATTCCGCCGCTAAACTTTCTTACGATAAAGCTCTTTCCGGTTTTTCGCAGGCCCCTGCCGAATATCAATTCTTAAAAGTAGCCGTTGCCAACCGTATAGCAGAAACTTTTTACAATGCCGGTCAGGATTTCGATTTTCCGTTTGCTACCAATGCACTTGACTTTGCCAAGCTCTACCCGGGAAAAGCATCTGCCAATTCTACGATTTCCTCGGCTTTTATAGTTAGTGAACACTACCAGCGTCAAAGCGATTTTGAGAAGGGATTGGCTATTTGTAAAAGCTACGCCAGCCTCCTTACATCAGTTGCGACTTACGGAGATGTAAAAGCAAATTTCCTTCTGTCGTATTTAAAAAACTTAAATCTTTCGCAGCAAAGCAATCAATATGCCTGGCAAAGTATGATACCGCTCGCCACAACATTGCGGCAAGTTACAAATACATCAGCGAATGCTTTTTATCACGCTTCCGCGGAAAATTTATTGGGCAATGCGTACTCGCATTCATTAATTCCGGTAGACCGTAAAAAAAGTGCTTTTTACTTTCAAAACGCCATTTTTATAGCCAAACAAAATGGCTTGGATAATCTGGTAGACGATATCAGTCCGAATCTGGCATTAAGCTATTGGCAAAACGGAGATAAGGTAAAAGCAAAACAAATTTGGGAAGAAGCCGGGAATAAAGCAAAAGCCGCAGGGAAACTTGGCGATGCTGAAGTGAATTTCAATAACGCCGGAGCTGCCTTTTATACTACGGGAGATTTTAGTTCGGCGGCTCCGCTTTTTCAGAAGGCGGTAGATATTACCGAACAGATACGCCAAAGTTTAAAGGGCCGCGAAAAGATTCTCTACTTGCAAAAGAACGTTAGTGCCTACCAGTTTTTGATTGCTTCTCATGCCAAGGCGGGTAATGGCAAGGGAGTATTCGAGGTACAGAACAGGGACAGAGCCCGTCTATTAAGCGAAACGCTGAACAGAAAAGTAACACCCGAGGCTGCTTCACTACAGGGATTTCAAAATCTGCTCAAGGCCGATGAAGCGGCCTTATTTTACAGCCAGATGGAAGCGGGAACATTCATTATTAATGTGGTTACAAAAGAAAGTGTTTCGCCAGTATATCTCGAAGATTTTCAACGCTGGGTAGATATAAAAAAGCAATACCTCGATTTAATACATAAGGCCGATGCGAAAGCCGTTGGTTATAAACCTGCGAATGAAGTATTTGAGCAGGATGGTATAAAATACAAAGTTAAAAACGCCGCTCAGTTAATATCTCATACCGATATGAATGAGATAATGGAGCTTACCCGCGAATGCTTGCAGGATTTGACGGGTGCTATACCGGCTGAGGTTACTCAGAAACTATTAAGCGCCTATTATCAGTCGCTGATAGCACCTGTGTTAACTAAAGTTGGTGCTAAAAAGAAACTCCTCATCTTTCCAGATGGCATCCTGAATTTCCTCCCCTTCGAAGCACTTATAGCACCGGATAATTCTTTTCTGATACAAAAGTTTGATGTGAGATATTGCCAGTCTGCCGAAGTTTTTAAAACCGTAAACCTTCGCAATTATTCAACACCCCGAAAATCGTTTTTAGGAATGGGTGGTGCTCTTTATGAGGATATGTCCGAATCAGCAAGTCCGTTGCGCAGCCCGGACCAGTTGGTAAACCTGCAAGAACTGGCAGATGAAAATGTATTTAACAATAAACCTCAACGGGAAATTTACGCCGCACTATTCGGGTCCAAAAAAATGAATTATTTGCCCGGAACCTTACAGGAAATTAAAAACCTGAGCACCATTTTTCCGGATAAAGATGTGTTTTACGGAACCGATATGACCGAAAATCGAATTAAACAAATGTCTACCTCGGGCCAGCTTAAAAACTATAAAGTACTTCACCTGGCTACACACGGTTTCGCCGTCCCCGAAATTCCGGAACTATCGGGGATAGCTATGTGCATCTTCAACAAGGTACAAGGCGGCGAAGACGGGTACTTAACGGCTCCCGAGATTTCGAATCTGAAGCTAAATGCTGATTTGGCGGTGCTATCCGCCTGCGAAACCGGCCTTGGAAAGATATATGGTGGAGAAGGCGTTTCCGGCTTAACCGCTTCATTGTTAACCGCAGGTGCTAACCAGGCTCTGGTAAGCCTTTGGCCGGTATCTGATGAAGGGACGATGTATTTTATGACGGGCCTTTACACCCTCACCAGCAAAGAAGGAAAAAGTTACGACGAAGCCGCATCTATCATGAAACGGAAGTTCATAACAGGCGAATTCGGTCCGCAATTCAGGCACTTTAATTTTTGGGCACCTTATGTCAATTATGGAAAGTAGTTACACAATAATCGATTTGCAGAATTAGTATGAAATATATAATTAATTGCCTTTTTTTTCTTGGGTTTGTGCTAGGTGCACAAGCTCAGTATGCCTATCAGCCTCCACTTTCGCAAGGGCATGTTATAACTCCGGAGTATAGTTATTTTAATAAAGAATGTTCCAGAGTATTAACAATAAGTAAGGCTGAGGCTATTGTATGGGATATCGCTACAAGCAAACCCCTTTATAAAGCAAATCTGGCCGCAAGTATCAGGGAGTATAATCCATTTGATAAACGCTGGTCTATCAGTGCGATTCCCTCGCCAGATTTAATGATGTTAATTATACAATTAGAACCAGAGGGAGGTGATAAACAGGCCTTTTTGTTCGACATGAAAACCGGAAAATTAAGTGTGGACGATGGTCTGTTTAATGACAAGATTATGGGTTTTACTTCTAACGGTGATTATGTTGCAATGCATGGTTTGCGCACCCCGGGTAAGAGCCCGAATTTATATCTTCAAACGTACATACCCCCCGAAGGGAGCAAAACAGCTGTCTCAGTCCAGGGAATCAAAAATTTTGCGCCCGTAGGTTTTAGTTATGACGGTAAAGCTTTTTACGGCAAAAATCTGGATAATGACAAGTTTATTATTTACGACCCTTCAACCGGAAAATCAGAAAATACGAAGCTGAAATACGATGGGAAAACGAAGTACTACTTCTATTATACTAATTGTATTTACACTTCAAAATGGCTACAGCGGGTGCCGGTGGGGGAGAAGTGGAAAGCATCTTTTTACAATGTAGATACTCGTAAAGTGGTTCACACTGAGACAAAAAACGGCTTGACTGGTCCGTATAATTTTTCTGATGACGGGCGATACGGAATCTATTTTCTGGAGCAGAATGGGAACGAGTATCTGAAAGTAAAAGACATGGCAAGCGATAAGGAGGTTTCCTCGTTCAATAGTCCGGGAGGGTCGGTGTACATACAACTGGCTCGTATACCGGAAAGTACTTCCCAGCAATTTTTCGTTTTAGGTAACTCAGGTAGAGCCCTTTCGGTTTTTGATTTTAACAGTCCGAAGCCTGTTAAAACTATAAATACGATGGCCGATGCAAATACCATCAGTATGGCGGAAGGTGGGATGAACTCAACTTTCGGAATTAAGCAGATTGAAGAGGAAGCGAAGGCTGATTTTGATATGAAAAACTTCCTGGTAAATTTCCCACCAATCGAACATTTTTCAGTCAATCTCAGCACTGCCCATAAATTAAAGGGACACGATATTACCAATCTGCCTTTCACAAAAGCACATTACACAAACGGGTTAGGTGCCGGGATTAAAGTAAACTCGGTATTGGGGCTTGGGAAGCTCGCTGATTGCGACGGAGCTCCTGTGATTTTTGGAGTGGTGCGTGCCGTAATAAACGGGAAGGAAGACAGAACAATGTTTTTCCTCGATAAACTGGATGCTAACGGGAAGAGCTCAAAATTTGAGGTAGTTGGCCTGCTCTCAAAAGGCGTAAACGGCGGGCAGTTTCTCGCTACCCTCGACCTAGGCGTATATGTAGCTAACGGAAAAGCCGCTATCGTATTGGAGCAGCGTTACCATCAGGGTACTAAAACCTATAAAACAGAAAAACGGACGCTGATGATTGACCAAGCGACGTGTACCATAACCGAAAAAAAATAAATAACTAAATAATAATAATGAAATGAAAACTACAATTTTATCAATTGCCATCATGATGGGCGTAGCAACGGCTGCTACCGCACAAACCTGGACTACCTATGCAGACAAGTCTGCCAAGTTTAAAATTAGCTTGCCCGCTGCACCGACAATTACCGACAATTCAGGCGCAGCTAATCCATCGCGTACCGCGAAAGCTGAATACGGAGATTACACAAACATTATAAACGTGTATGATTTAAACCCAGCTTTTACAGGTGATGCTTTTACACGGGCTGCCGAGATGATAATGGCTGGGATTGGTCAGGAAGCAAAGCTGGTTAGCAAATCCAATTTGGTAATAAATGGCAAGAAAGGGTTACGAGCCTTGTTTTACATCCCATCACAGCAGTTTTATATTGATAAGGGAGTGGTAGTTGATGGCAAGTTCTCGTATTCAATTATGCAAATACGAAGTAAACAAGAAGACAGCGGCGTGGCTGATAAGATGTTTGGAAGTATAAATCAGTAGGTAAACAAGTGTATTTGGGTATGAACTTATCAGTAGAAATACGGATAACGCTTCTAACTTCCGATTCTAACTTTACATTATCCAAGCAATCAAATTAATCATGAAAATTAGAATCTTATTATCATCCCTTTTGGTTTTGTTAATCTTATCAGCATTAACAAATCAAGTAAAATCTCAAACTATCAACGTATCATCCATCATCCCGGATGAAATGGATGTATGGGGGCCACCATTGCAGGTGGATATGATGGGTTTGCCATTTGTAGTCAGGGTTAAAGTAGCAAAGCATAAAGGCACTACCTGTACTTATAATGTTGAATTGACTAACAACAGCAATCAAAAGTTTTCCGCCCTTATGGGATTTTTGGGACATACTGGTCAATTGGAAGAAGTAACTGCCGGTCAGGTGGTAATTAAACCTGGCGAAAGCCTTTATTGGGAGAGGTGGAAAAATGGTGTGTTAAAACGAGGAATGAAAGATGGAGTTCAAATTTGTAAAAATTGCAATCCAACTTTAGGGTTCTTAAATATTAAAATTAGATAGTATAACATTCATCCAAGCATATAAAAATCATGAAACTTAAACTGTTAACTACTTCAATTTTATTAATTATTCTTGCAGCTTTTACTCAAAAAGCACAATCTCAAACTGTGAACGTGTCATCAATTGTTCCTGATAGTGTAGATGTATGGGGGCCACCTTTAAGTGTAGATATGATGGGTAACCCCGTCCTAATCAAGATGAAAGTGGTGAAGCATTTTGGAACTACCTGCGTATTTGAGGTCTCTATAACAAACAATGGTTCAAAAACTATGAGCGCCAGAATGGGCTTTTTAGGAAATACGGGAATGTTGCATGAGCCAACATCTGGATTTATCACCATAGAACCAGGTAAGGGATATTATTGGAAAAGAGAGAAGCGCGAAGTATTAAAGCGAGGTGTTAAAAATGACGCTCTTGTTTGCAAAAACTGCAATCCAACCTTAGGCTTTTTAGGTCTAAAATTCAAATAATTTTTGGTTAGTGGGGTGTCGGCTTGTTCGGCATTGTATTAACAGGCTATCAGGTTACGATGCAAACCGTTAGCAAAGTATTACCGAAACCTCATCTATGGGCGGAATGGAGTCTCAGGGTCATTAATTAACAAATTAATTCACCACATCCCGCCTTCACACTTTGGGTGAAGCTTGGATGATACTGCCGTCTGGCTGGTCAGGCGGCAGTTCTTAAAACAAAAAATTAAACATGAAAAATTTTATACTCTTAGCACTTTTAACCATTATAACAGGTTATTCAAATGCGCAAAGTTTTGCTGATTTAAAGAAAAAAAGCGGCAACAATCCAATGACTGTTGATATGTTTAAGCTTTATGCCAGACATACGTCACTTTCAACGAAGTATAATGGAAATTATGGTGGACTAACAATAAATATTGGCCTTCGTGACGATAACTATCAAAAAGGTGAACACAGAATACGCTATGAGAACCCTACGCTTGGCGACTTCTTTTATGCTATTCCGAAAGCTGCACGAGATGTTAAAAAAATCGTGAATGATCAGGCTGTTGAAGAAAATAAAGGTGCAGATCATGCGCATGGCGGAGGTTTTTTTGGCTGGATGCAATATTATGTGAATGTAAAAGCGACGGATAGATTGCTTATTTCTCCGGGAATTTCTTTTGGTGATTATATTTATGGTACCCAGACTAAGGATGCATACAATTTTAGACAAGACCCTTACGGGTATTTTTTAACAGCCGGTCCATCACTTCTTGGTACTTATCTAATTACTAATAAAATGTGGGTTGATGGATACGTGACTTATGATTTTGCTTATCTGAAAGCTCAGAACGGAGATAACAAGTACCCTAAGCCACAATTTTTAACTATTGGTGTCGATTTATATACAACATCTAAATTATTCGGGGGAATCCGGGTTAATACATTAAGAGACAGCGGGGCAAATAAAGATAAATCGACACGGATTGATATTTCAGCCGGAATTGTCTTTTAGTACTATCAAGCTATTATATTAAATATAACCTCAATGGGTAGGCGCGTGATAGCCTATCCCCCAATATGAAAAAGAATATACTTTGTTCTATAATAATAATATGGATTTCTGCCGTAGCCTCGTTTGCTCAATTCCCATTCTACGAAGCTTTTGACGATAATTCCAAAAGCTGGTCATTTGTTGGCGAAGCCGGAAAAGACTATAGCATACAAATAACGACTGGGCACCTGGCTTTTCAAAGTGGCGAATCTCCCATACAAACGTTTAAATACGTGGATTTTGACGGTACCAAAGATTTTGAAATAAATGCCCGAATGGTGTTTTTAGCCGGAGAAACTTCAGAATTGTGTGCCGTCCGTTGGGGAATGAGTGCGGATGGTAACCAATATTATGTATTCGGATATACCGATAAGGGCCAGTATTTTGTTGGGAAGAACGATGGTAAGATGAAAGCATTAGCTAATTTCTATCCCGCACCTTCTGTAAAACCCAAAGATTATAATCTATTACAAATAAAGAAAGAAGGTGAATTATACCTGTTCAAAATAAATGGTGTTCAGGTGTATCAATCAAAAAAGATGCCTTGGTTTGGGGGCGGATTGGCCCTAAAATGTCCGTCGGGAAGTAGAATGATGGTAGATTATGTGAGTATAACAGACCCTGTAAAAGATAAAGAGCTAAGCAGTAAGATAAACGATATACTTTTTGCCGGAACAACTCCGGCTAAAAATCCACCAAAGAAAACTGTAAAGCAAGTTGAAGTACCCATTGTAGCTCCACCCATTAGTGGTTCCGCGGAATTTAAAAGCTTTATGGAGAACTTTGAGCAAATGGAGTTTAGCCGTAAAATTCATCCAAGTGAGAAGAAAATTAAGGGAACGGATATCACTAATAATCCTTTCACTAAACAGTTGTTCCCAAATCTGCCTGGGCAAAATTCAATTTTTTCTGTAGCGAAAGTTGCAGATTGTGCGGATGGTTTCATCTTACTATTAACCAACCGTGAAAAAAATCCGCAGGCAGAAAATACAGATTTAATTCTGCAAAAAGTGTCCGTAGCCGGGATACCCATGGGGTCGCAAAAAATTGGGCGTTTAGAATATATGAACAACAGATATTTTCTGGTTACCGACCTTGATTTTTATAAGCAAGGAAACACGATCACCATTGAGGTTTTTAGGTATTACGACAGGGAGCACAAACAGAATACAAAAATCCAGTTTAATCAGAACTTTTGTACGTTTTGAGGTTTGAGTATCGATTTACGCAACCATGATTCCGATTGGTCAATCAGACTTAAAGAGCATTAAGTTAAACCACCTAAAATTATTTTGGTGGCTTAACTTTGTTAAAGCCTATATGTAGGTAAAATTATATACTTTGAATTTTCACTAGCCCTAAGGCAGCCGCCATCTCATTTAAATCCTTCACCACAGAATCTACCAGCGGAATACCATTCACTTTCCTTTCTTTTTCTGCTTCCAACTCCGGCTCACCCGGGATAATTACCGATTGAGATTCATTAATAGGCTTTGCTGATCTAAACCGTTCAATCCAATTATCCATATGGGCTTTGAAATCTTCTACCGGCCTGAATCCATCCACCCTCATTGCTCCTACAAAGTGGCCAATCCCTAATCCCGGAAGGTTTGGTAAAGGATCTAAAAAACTAACAAAAGGAGGGACCCAAGGGCCATAATTCGCGCCAGAAAGTACCGCAGACAATATATCAACGGTAGCGCTCAACCCAAAACCTTTATGACTGCCGTGATCACGATCACTGCCCAGTGGTAAAAGTGAGCCGCCAGATTTTAAGGCATGTGCATCAGTTGTACTATCGCCAGAATTTGTTTGTACCCAACCTTCAGGAACCGGTTTTGATGATCGTTGAGCAATTTCAAGTTTGCCATTTGCTGCGGCAGATGTCGCCATGTCTATAACTACCGGAGGGTATTTTCCGGCCGGGAAAGCGTAGCACATTGGGTTGGTACCCAGTAAGCGTTCGGTAGTAAATGTTGGTGCAACTAATGGACTTGCATTGGTCATCGCAAAACCAATCATATCTTTCTTAACTGCATTAAGCGCGTGGTAGCCAGCAATTCCGAAATGATTAGAGTTGCGGACAGCCACCCAGCCCGAACCATATTTTTCAGCTTTTTCAATTGCCAGGTTCATGGCAAATGGTGCTACCACCAAACCTAAACCGCTGTCGCCATCCACCGTTGCCGTTGTTGGCGTTTCGTGTACTATTGTAATAGTTGGAGTGGCATTAATTCTTTTCTTTTCCCAAAGTCTGATATATCCGCTCAAGCGGGCTACACCATGCGAATCGATGCCTCTCAGATCTGAGGCAATTAAAACATCTGCGGCCAATTTTGCATGGCTTTCTGAACATCCTATTCGGATGAAAACCGATTCTGTAAAACTTCTTAATTGGGCTTCCTGAATGATAAAACTCATACTAAGATTCGAGAATAGTAAATTTAAAATCTAAGGGTTTAAAATGAATAACTAATTCATCGATAAAGTCACTCCCGAGTTTAGCATAAAAAATTCCGAAGTTTTCAGCTCGTTCCTGCAATCCGTTGCCCGGGAAGTATTTTGTTCGAAGATGATCGATCTGCGATAGCACCTCTTCATGGTTTTTCTTTTCCGCTTTAATAAGCTTTCGTTCGAGATTAGCGAGCGCCTTTTGTAAACGCACCCTCACGGCTTCGGTACTTGGTGCAAGTGTGGGATCAATCTTGTAAGCTCTCAATTTAAGGTTTTCAAAAACGGAACCGAATTCCAACAACTCATCCGCAAGGCTTAATTTATGATTGGAATTGGTAATCACCCATTCCTTCTTCAATAGTGCGGCCTCCTTAAAAATATCCTTTACGGAGATTTTTAAACGTGAAAGTTTATCACTAAAAGTACGTGCTGTTATAAGTGCCGAGTTTCTTAAAACCAAAATCGGAAAATCAACATTAAATTGCTCGAAGTTCTTTTTCAGCTGCAGCCAGTAAACAATTTCAGCCCCTCCGCCAATATAAGCCAGGTTTGGTAAAATGACTTCCTGATAAAGCGGCCTCATCACCACATTCGGGCTAAACCTTTCGGGATGATTTTCTATTTCTACTTCAAGCTCATCCTTATTGAAAGTAATACTTGTGTTCAGGACTCTCCATTGGTTGTTTTCAAAAACAATCCGCTCCCTCAGCTTATCTTTTAAGTAAAAAAAGTTTATCTCCCTTGAATGGACCTGCGTTTCGAAACCCGATTCTTTAAGTGATTTTGATGTGGCGGATATTGCGGAAAAACTCTTCTGGTGAAGAATATCTTCTTTTATGATTGAAGCGAACCCCCTCTTTAAATCAGCATCGTCGGCATCAAGTATAACTAACCCGTAAGCCGAAAAAAGATGGTGAACCAGGTAACGGGTGGCATCCGAAAGGGTATTGTGGTTCAGATAGGCTTCCTCTAATATCGCCGATAAAGTCTTGGAATTTTCCGAAATTCCAAGGGTATTCTCATAAGCTTTTAAAGTATCACGAATAGATATCGGATCAATTCTTCCGGTTGCGCCTTTGGCATCTTCATTCCAGGCAAACTTTTTGCCATGAACTTTTACGTTGTTAATCTCTTCAAAATCATGATCTTCGGTAGCCATCCAGTATACAGGCACGAAGTTTTTGTGGGGATGAGCGGCCTTTAACTCAGTCGCAAAATTTATTGCGGTAACGATTTTGTAAATAAAGTAAAGGGGGCCGGTGAAAATATTGAGCTGGTGACCTGTTGTCACCGTATAGGTGTCTTTTGAGAAGAGACTAGCTATGTTCTCATGAACCAGTTGCGATTCATTGTTTTGATATCCGGGATCTGAATATTGTTTTTTTAAGACCTTG
>JANMZB010000900.1:0-3169 GCA_031382725.1 Sphingobacteriaceae bacterium
TAAGTTTAATTACTGATGGAAACGGACTAAATCCATTATTTCAAAACTACTGGATGGTGATACATCCACCGACACTTTTTCTTGGCTTTGCTTCTATGATTGTTCCCTTTGCTTATGCGATAGCGGGTTTATGGGAAAAGCGTTATAAAGAATGGCCTATCAGCGCATTACCATGGTCATTATTTGCGGTAATGATTTTGGGCACAGGTATTATAATGGGTTCATTCTGGGCTTATGAAGCACTGAACTTTGGAGGCTTCTGGGCTTGGGACCCAGTGGAAAATGCTTCAATTATTCCATGGTTAACACTAATTGCGGCAGTACACGTAATATTGGCTTATAAAAGCTCAGGACATTCTTATTTTACTGCGACTTTTTTAACTATTATCAGTTTTGTTCTTGTACTTTATGCTTCATTTTTAACACGAAGCGGAATTTTAGGCGAGACATCTGTCCACTCATTTACCGATCTTGGCATGTTCGGCCATTTGCTTTTTTATCTGGGTGTTTTCATTTTAATTCCTGTTGTCTTAATTGTTATCCGCTGGAAAGCGATGCCTATTACTGAAAAGGATGAAGAAACCTATTCTCGGGAGTTCTGGTTATTTATTGGAGCATTAGTTTTAGGTATTTCTTGTTTACAGATTATCGCGACAACTTCTATACCTGTATTCAACGCAGTTTTTGGAACAAAGCTGGCTCCGCCGCCTAATATTATTCAGCATTATAATAAATGGCAGGTTCCGTTTGCCGTAGTTGTGGCAATCGTTTCAGGCTTCACCCAATTTTTAAAGTATCGCAAAACAGACACCAGCAAGTTCTGGAAAAAGATCATCAAAGCTATTATAGTTGCTATCGTTATCACCGCTATTTTTGTCTTTATCACGAAGGTTTACTCCAACTTAATGTATATCCTGTTGACCTTCGCAGGAGTATTTTCGATAGTTAGCAATATTGAGATCTTAGTAGATGCACTAAAAGGTAAGTGGAAGCTTGCGGGTTCATCCGTAGCTCATATTGGTTTTGCGTTATTATTAATTGGCGCACTGGTATCTGCTGCTACAAACGAAATAGTTTCAGTCAATAACTCAGGTTTAATAGCGGTTGAAGGGTTTGATAAAGTTGAAAAACCACGCGAAAATTTAATGCTATATCAAAACGAGCCTCAAAAAATGGATAATTATACCATTACTTATCTTGGAGACTCGATAGCCGGACCAAACGTTTTTTATAAGGTTAATTATAAGAATGTTGACGAGAAAACCGGAAAAGTTAAAGAAGATTTTAATCTTTTTCCAAACGCGCAGCAGAATCCAAAAATGGGCTTAATTGCATCGCCCGATACTTACCATTATCTTACTTACGATATTTATACCCACGTAACTGCTGCTCCACCAAAAGAAGCCGATAAGCACGAAGCTCATGAAGGCCATACCGAGGAAGAAGAATACGATACCCCGCTTACCAGGCAAGTTTCAATAGGAGATACAGTGAACTATAAAAGCGGCTATATCGTTGTTCAATCGGTTAACCGGAACGCGACGATCGAAAAAATTCCGTTAACACCTAATGATATTGCTGTGGGTTTAGAGCTAAAAGTAGTAACACAAGGAAAAACCTATTCCGTAGAACCGCTATTTTTAATCAAGAACGGTAGCAAATTCGATTTTGCTAAAACGATAGATGAAGCAGGACTTAGATTTCGTTTCTCTAATATATATCCAGATAAAAACAAGCTGGAGCTGATGGTTTATCAAAAACCACTCGCGGCCAAAAAATGGATCGTACTTAAAGCAGTTAAATTCCCTTATATAAACCTGCTTTGGGGTGGAACTATTATCATGGTTATCGGATTTTTACTGTCAATTTTCCGCCGCCAGAAAGAGTTAAGGCCATCTTTAAAATGAAGATAGTTCTGCTGGGGAGTGGAAATGTTGCTACTCATTTAGGCATAGCGTTTAAATCGGCCAACCATGAAGTTCTTCAGGTGTGGAGTCGCACATTAGATCATGCCAGGCTTTTAGCCGAAAACCTGGATGCCACTTTTACCAATAATCTGTCTGAGATATCTCCTGATGCGGACTTATACTTGATTTCTGTTAGTGATGATGTTATTTCTGATGTTATTAATGCTTTTCCTTATTCGGATAAACTACTAGTTCATACATCCGGATCGACAGGCTTGGATATTTCAGATTTGAGTGGGGTATTTTATCCCTTACAGACTTTTTCAAAAGCTGCCGCTGTTAATTTCTCTGTCATTCCGATTGCAATAGAAGGAGTTGATCATGATATTGAAACTTCATTGTTTGCTCTTGCTAAATCCATCGGCTCAAAGCCAATTATTCTAAATTCCGAACAACGTAAAGCGTTACATATAGCTGCTGTATTTGCGTGTAACTTTAGCAATCATTTGTATAGTATCGCAAATCAAATCATGGAAAATAACGGGCTTGATTTCGATCTTATCAGACCACTTATTAATGAAACTGCTTCAAAAGTCCAGAGCAAACTTCCAGCTGAAGTTCAAACCGGCCCCGCAGTTCGTAATGACCAGAAAATACTCTGTAGTCATCTTCAGTTTCTGCAAGGCAATTCAACCCTCGTTGATCTTTATGAAAGGCTAAGTCAGAGCATTATCAATTTCAATCAAAAAGCATAAGGGCTGCGCATTTTTATTAATTTTGCCGCAATGAATCTTTACAAAATCAAAATAAATTTTGAAGAAAAAGGCCTTGAATCTATCGAATTGCCCATAGCTGATGGTGAATCGGTACTTGATGTTTGCCTTGATAACGGGATAGAACTTCAGCATAATTGCGGTGGAGTATGCGGATGCAGTACTTGCCATATATATGTGAACAGGGGAATGGACAATCTTCAGGAAATATCTGATAAGGAGGAAGATTTCATAGATCGTGCGGTTAGTCCGCATATTAATTCACGCTTAGGCTGTCAGTGTATAATAATCGACGGCGATATCGAAGTAACTTTACCAGACCAAAACCAGTTTTTAGGACATTAATATGAATCAGGATAAATTTTCTTTACCCATACATTGGAACGATCATGAAGATATTGCGATGGGCCTTTATGAAAAGTTTGGGGATGATTTCAATGAATCAAAAATTTACCGCATTCGTTTTACCGATCTGATGGAGTGGGTTTT
>JANMZB010000908.1:0-2238 GCA_031382725.1 Sphingobacteriaceae bacterium
ACAGATATTAAGCCAACACCGTTGAAAGAAATAATGAATGGAATAGCTCAAGTATTTACCGATTACGAAGACAGTAAAGGCATAACAAACAGTCTGTTTGGACAGCGAAGCTGGTGTGCCGCAATGACCAGATGCTGCAATAAAAACTATGAAACAACTGAGGAATATGGATGTTCCAAATGTAAGCTGTTCGTGCATAAAGAATGCACAGAGGAAAGGAAGGAAACATCAAAAGAAGGAAAAATAAGTCGCACGATAATCTGTTTAGAATGCCATATGTGCGATACAGAAAATGGCAATAGCAGAGACTCATTCTTTATCACAAGCGATGCCGACAATATTGGAGCTACAAGTGCAAGGAGTCACTACGTAGAAATATTATCCGATGACCCTACAATCACGGATAGTAACAAAAGTGGCGCAAGCAGGAGCATATCAGATTACATCGAAAACAATAGTTTTGTATAACTACAAAATAAAAACAAGAAATTATTGAGGCGATATGTGATGACGGAAAAATTACTGTCGAATCGCCAGACAACTGCATTCATGCGCTGGCAAACATCGCACAAGTGATGATTGATTTTGAAGCAATTGATCACAGGATAAAGAAATTAATGTTTGAAGAAAACAAAGCATTTTTAAGCAACAAGACATTAAACGCAAGAGCATTACACGGTAGAAGATACAAAATCTTAGCACGGTGGGTACACGTGGTTATTCCAAAAGGGAAACATACAACAACCATAAGGGATACACTAATCGACATGTCTGAAAAAGCTAGAAAAAATATCGATTCGGCTTTTACTGATATCGCAATGCTACATGAAATGTCAAAAATTACCGGAACCTTCCTACCCTGTAATAGTATAAACATGCAAGCAAAAGAAAGAATTACCGCTACCGCGATAAACAGAAATACAAATCGATATGCATTCAACAGAAGTCCTGAAGAATCTGGTAACAAATAATGATGAAACCTTAAGAGCTAAAACTGCGTCGAAACCCATCATCACAGATATGTCAAACAAAAATAATCTACCAACGGAGATCATAAATCCTTATGCAAACAAGCGCTCACAAACATCATTATTGTCTTCTAGCGTCAAACAAAAACCTGAATTACCATATGCCAAGTACAACAATTGCATTCCATACGATCAAGAACCCCAAACAAACAGCCAGGAAACTCCAAAAATTACAAACAAAAAAATATTTATCAAACACCTGAGAGGAGAAATAGCATCCAATCATTGCCAACGCAGACAATCACATTAAATTCCTTCGAAACAATGGAACCCAAAGATACTTTTCCACCCTACAAAACCACAATGTTTGACTTACGTATCAACGTCAAACACGCAAACCCAGGAACAAGTATCCAACGAATTCACAATCATATAAAAGAGATAGTACAAGAACTTCAAAAAGCCGATCCAACGATTCAAGTTTTACCATGGACACAATCTACTAATCATGACCATTTCTATGTCAATCACATTCCTCAGGCACAAGCAGAAGTAAATAAATACTTCCCAAGAATTAAAATAGTCGTTGTGTCCAGGCATCTCATGCTGCTTGGTTGGCTTGGTGTTCTCCAATGGACGACAGGTCAGGGAAGTGGAAGGAGACCTGCCGGATGGTTTTAGTACCGAGGGGTAAATCAGCTAGTGTAATGGTGCTGGACATGGTGTGACTGAGTGTGGTTGATTGCTTGTTCATCTGCTAGGTGGATGGATGTATGTCAATATCGAGGCGGCATGGTTTCCTATGTTCATTCATGCTTTGGGACCGTAGGAGGGTGGTATGGCCGGTTACCAGGCTACTGTGCACGTGTAGGACCATCGTTGCAACTATACGTAATGGTGTACAGGTGTGATGTGTGGTATGGAAATCATGAGACGGGAATACATAGGCTGATTTTGTTCAGGGCGTTCGCTCGGTTTCGAAGAGCGGAAGTGTCGTCCTGGGATTGGTCATACTGGAGTAGAAAGGCGGTTACCGGTCGAGTATAGGGTGTAGAATCCAATGGAATGGTTCAGAAGGTAGTGGCTTTGTGAGTCAGTCTGCTGAGTAAGTGATGGAGGGTATGTGTGCATATCGAACGATATCACCCGCGATGGTCTTTCGTACGCCGTGGTTAGCGATCTCATTATGTTTTTTTCTTTATTTGGCTCGACAGAATGGTTGTTGCCGAGGAAGAAGCTGGGACCAGCTATGGTTATCTAAGCAAATGGA
>JANMZB010000920.1:0-2556 GCA_031382725.1 Sphingobacteriaceae bacterium
ATCATCGCCAGTCAGGCGCTCATCAGCGGTTCCTTTACCCTCATCAGTGAAGCCATCCGGCTGGGCTTCTGGCCACGGGTGCGGGTATTGTATCCCACCGAGGTGAAGGGCCAACTCTACGTACCCAGCATCAATCTGCTCTTGTGGCTGGGCTGTATGGGCATTGTACTGTACTTCCGGGAGTCATCAAACATGGAGGCCGCTTACGGATTGGCCATTACCATGACCATGATTATGACCACGTTGCTACTCGCCGTCTACCTCTATACCCGCCACTACAACCGAATCCTGGTGTTGGGCGTCTTGGTGCTCTACCTGTGGCTGGAAGTGACTTTCCTGGTTGCCAACCTCAAGAAGTTTCCCGATGGCGGATGGGTCTCGCTGATGATTGGGGGCGTGCTTTCGGCGGTGATGTATACCTGGTGGCGTGCCCACCGCATCATCGAACGCCTGACCGAACACGTGAAACTGAGCGAATACGTACAGCCGCTGAAAGAATTGAGCCAGGATGACTCGATTCCCAAATACGCCACGCACCTGATTTTTATCAGCCACGCCAGCCGGCCCAGCCTGATCGAATCCAAGATCATCTATTCCATTTTCCAGAAACGACCTAAGCGAGCCGACATATACTGGTTCGTCCACATCGATATCCTCGACCAACCTTATACCATGGAATACCACGCCCAGGTTCTGGAGAAAGAGGACCTGGTGATTGTGAATTTCAGGTTGGGTTTCCGGGTAGAACCGCGTATCAGCCTTTTCCTGCGGAAAGTGATTGAGGAAATGGTGGCTAAGGGGGAGGTTGACATTACCAGCCGCTACGAATCGCTCAGTAAGCTTAACGTGATCGGTGATTTTCGTTTTGTGTTGCTGGAACGTTTCCTTTCTTACGAAAATCAACTGCCGTTTCGGGAGCGGATCACGATGGATATTTACTTCTTCCTTAAGAAGTTTACCGAATCGGAGGAAAGTGCTTATGGCTTGGATACCAGTTCGGTGGAGATTGAAAAGGTGCCCCTCATCATTAAACCAGCCACCAACATCAACCTGGTACGGGTATAGAAGGAAGATTGCTGGTCTCGTTGCATGACTTACACCCAATGAAGATTAGATTGGAAGGCATCATTTGCTCAATGGAGCGGTTCAGTAATGAGGAATTACTGGCATTAGGCCAGCAATGGCCACTGTGTAGGGTGTGGCTTACGAAGCCGAATAAAAAGGAGGCCGAATTAAATTTAACAGCCAGTAAACAGTTGATGAGTCGAACGCCGGGTGGATTTAGCTGGGGAGGATGGCATTCAGGTGCTTTCCAGCTAGCCTTTGCTATCTGCCTGGAATTGTTTGAGGAGTATCTAGCTCGACGGATATACAATGACTTTATGGAAACTTATTTGCTTCCTTTAGCAAGAGATGAAGATTTTAATGTTGAGTTCGATATTTCAGAATTCATTGTAGATCATTTAGACGATTTTTTTCATTAGCATTATAATCACTTGGTAGATTATTGTCCTGCCACTAAGGTGTCTACTCAAACTTTACCATAAGCAGACTGCTTGGTTTGAAAGCTAAATTGTCAACCAAGTAGCTGTACAATTAAACGACGGTTTGATTGTACAGCTCAGAGAGATAAAAATTGCCTCTTCTAACTCCCCATAAACCCGCAAAAAAGTATAACTAACTTGTACAGTAATCAAAGTATAGTTTTCTTTGAGAAATGACTTGATTAATTGTACAAAAATGAAAGTAGGTTACGCCCGCGTCTCCACCAAAGACCAAAACCTCGAATCCCAACTCGACCACCTGACCAAAGCGGAATGCGAACTCATTTTTCAAGAGAAGGTTTCGGGCACCAAAAAAGAAAGGCCGGAACTGGAGAAGATGTTTGCTCAATTGCGCAAAGGGGATGTAGTTTATATTTATAAGCTAGACCGGCTTGGCCGCTCGATGAAGCATCTGCTGGAAATGGTGGCTGAACTGGAGAAGCGAGAGGTAGGCTTGGTTTCCTTGAGTGACTCCATTAATACAACCACTCCTCAGGGGCGACTCGTCTTAAACCTGTTTGCTTCCCTGGCTGAGTTTGAAAGGGATCTGATACGGGAGCGAACCAAAGCAGGCTTGGATTCGGCTCGGGCCAGAGGGAGAAAAGGAGGTCGTAGAAAAGGACTTACCAAAGAAGCCCAGCAAGCAGCGATGCTAGCTGAGATGTATTACAATGAAAACAAACTAGGAGTTAATGAAATTGCCAAGCGCCTCAATATATCCAAAATGACCCTCTACAGTTATTTGAAGCATCGGGGGGTGAAGATCTATAGCAAACGTAATCCGGAAAAGTAGAATGTAAACACTTCAATAAAATATAATTAATTGACTCATGTACATTCACTTATGGCCCCTAATTGATTTTAGGCCCGGATCGGGTGCGTCACGAATGAAAAGAGCTAGCTCAATTCAATGCTGTATAAGAGATGGTAGTAGGTCTACCGCATACGTTGTGCAGAAAGCGTTTGCAAACCACCTAAAGGTGCTTTATTCAAAAGATATGGTGCTGAGCGT
>JANMZB010000007.1:0-1617 GCA_031382725.1 Sphingobacteriaceae bacterium
TGGTAATGAGGGTCTGAGCAGTGACAATACGGAGTTGGTTCTCACGATGTCCACCCAGTCCACTGACATCCACAAAACGTTCACTACCTTCAAGTACAAGCATGTCGTCACCACAAAGACAACCATTAGCTCCCCGATCGATTAAAGCCATGTCGTTGGCGGAGCATTGATGTTGACCAATACTGTATTGAATCATGGTTGCATGTGTGAAGTATTGATGCCCTTGAAACGTGATGGTTTCTCCTTTATTGAGATAATATGTTGTATCACCCATTGTCAACGTAGCAGGAGTAGTGGAGGTCTCATTTGCTTTGATGTTGTTGCCCTTACGGCCATTGGAGCGCTGCTGAGAAGCCAGGACCTGGCGGATGTCGCCTGGTGTAGATCGATCCATGGCTGTTTGGCCTGACATGTGTGCGATGAGGGCATCGGGAGCATATGGTGATTCCTCCCCATGATCGTAACTCCCTGATTTCACGTGTGCATTGGCGGAATATTCGATGAGGTCATCTAGATTAACATCATTGTGAACGTCATGTGAATTGACATGGCGTGTGGGTAAGTTGTGTGGCGAGTTAGCATTGAATTGACTATCACGTTCCATACGTCGTTTGGTTAGTATCTCTTCTCGCTTTTCAGGTGATAGTTTTAACCATTCGTCGCGAGGGATGAAAGATGATTTGTTATTCTGGGTGACCGAGTTACCACGTGGCTTTAGGTCAGTTACATGAGCAAGGAGATCCGACACATCAGTATCAACGCCAAAAACAACACCATCTTGGGCATCAATGAAATCGTTGTCATGCTCAATAGTTGTAGAATATACATTGCGTTGGCCAGATCGAGGTGCTACGTGATTCTTGTCATAGGTGGAGCACGCTAACAACAGTAATTCCAGATATTATTTGAAGCCGAGAGCAGGCTCGCCACGTGCTACGACCTGGTCGCTTAATTGCTTGACATGAGAAAGGTCGGTAACATCGCTGACCGTATTCTGCAACATCCGAAGTTTCTGCTTTGGAGGAACGTTCTCAAGCTCAAGCTTCTCGTATTGAGATACCTGTTCGATCCAATGTAAAACGAATACATATTATGTTCCGCGACAGTTACCGGGATACTGTGCACTAGTGATGTATTTCAGCAACGTATCACCAGAAAGCTGTGCCGCTGTGGAGCTTTTAGCATGCTTTGTAAGTTCTTTGTAGATACGTTGAGCAACGCGTGTGCTTTCGTAGTTGCTGACCAACGATTTTCCTTTGTCGGTCTTGAGCTTGTCTTCAAAAACGGCATACATAAAGATTTGCATCTCCTTGAAAAGACTGATTTCAGTTGCAGTTACAGGCTTGTAGTCTCCATCTAACACATGCTGCGTATGGTGCATAAATGCCGTTGCTACAAAACCACGGTTCCAGGAATTAAAGTGCTTGTATTCTTTTAGTTCCATGTAATGACTCTTGTCACGTTTGACGCCACGAAGGAACTCTGAAGCTGTCAATTCGTTCGTTGCCGCATTTGTTGAGGCAGTTGTCTTGGTCGATGGGGAAAGACCTGTCGATAAATCGTTATGGTATTCGGGTGAACCACAATATTCATTAAACTCTGTCTTGGTCATCTTTA
>JANMZB010000013.1:0-4444 GCA_031382725.1 Sphingobacteriaceae bacterium
TTGTATCCATTACATACGAGAAGCACTTGAAAGTATCTTAGTACAAGATAGGGGTACTGAATTCATGCAGATAGAGGTAATAGACGACTGTAGTACTGATGGAGACATCGAAGCCTTAGTTAATGAGGTTGGAAAGGGGCGAATAAAATATTTCCGTCAAGCGGTTAACCGCGGAAGTTTAAGAAACTTTGAAACATGTATTAATCGAGCTACCGGATACTATATTCATTTATTACATGGTGACGATCGGGTAGAGAACGGATATTATGCTAAAATGGAGAAATTATTTACCTCTTATCCAGAAGCAGGAGCAGCCTTCAGTAATTTCAGTTATATTGACCATCTTAGCCGCAGAATAGATATTGATAACAAGGCAATTCAACCAACGTCTGGAATTATATCAAATTTTTTGTTCAAAATCGCACATCGTCAACTTGTGCAGCCTCCTGCAATAGTTGTGAAAAGGAGTGTATATGAAGATCTAGGAAGTTTTTTTGCCGTTCATTTTGGTGAAGATTGGGAGATGTGGACTCGCATTGCCTCTAAATACCCTGTGGCCTATTCACCCGAATATCTTGCATCATACAGAGTTGCTCACGGCATCGGTATTAGCCATACCTCTTTTCTAACTGGGCAAAATATCACCGATATGACTAAGGTAATTAACATTACTCAGAAATATTTACCTAAGCAAAAACGGGAATTTTATAAAAAAGCTGCATCTAAATATTACGCAATGTTTTGTATAAGAATCGCTAATAGTTTGTTACTCCATAATAAAGAAGCGGCTTTAAAGCAGATTCAAGGTTCCTGGGAGTTGAATAAAAGTATCGAGACTACTCTATGGATCATAAGGTTTTATCTTATGGATTTTTTCAAATACAAACAAATTGAAAAAAGAGTAAAGATGGCTTGGGATGCCAGCCATGAAAGAATATACTACCCTACTAACGAAAATTTTTGATAATATGCCCGAACGACCTCATTGGGATTGGGAGATAAAAACTGAAACATCATGGTTTGGTGTAAGTATTAAAGAGCTCTACTCTTATAAAGATTTATTACTTCGGCTTACAAGGAAAGAGTTTTTAGGCTCTTATCAACAAACCCTTCTTGGACCTTTTTGGGTTCTTTTGCAACCGTTACTAACAACATTAATCTATGTGTTGGTATTTAATACGGTAATAGGAATCTCTACGGGTGATACCCCGCCTATGTTGTTCAATCTAATTGGAATTACCTTATGGAATCTTTTTTCTGAAGTTTTTCTAAATACATCAAAAACATTTATTCTTAATGTAGAGGTTTTTAGTAAAATATACTTTCCGCGTATGATAGTAGCCCTCTCAGGCTTGTGGTTGCAAATTATTTTGTTTGGTGTACAGCTACTTTTCCTTTTTTCAATCTATCTATTTTTCTTATTTAAAGGACAAACAAATTTTAATATTAGCCATTTGTGGATGATTATTCCTGCAATAATAACTACCGCAGGTATTGGCTTCGGTGCTGGCCTTATTTTCTCAATTTTAACCGCCAAATATCGTGATTTACTAGCATTGATACAGCTTCTTATCCGCTTGCTCATGTTTGTTTGTCCCATCTTTTACACCATGTCGATGGTGCCACAAAAAGTAAAATGGTTGGTTAATCTTAATCCTTTATCTGTACAATTTGAATTGTTTCGTTACGCATTTTTAGGTCAGGGAAATATATCTGCTGTTGAAATCATATATAGTAGCGTGTTTATGATTGCCTTGATATTTTTTGGTATTTTATTATTCAATAAAATGAGTGATAAGTTAATGGATGTAATTTAAGCACATGTCGGAAATTGTTATTCAGGCAGAAAACATCTCCAAAAAGTTTCAGTTAGGAACAATCGGAACTGACTCATTAAGAAGGGAATTACAGCAATGGTGGGAAAGAAGCATCTTAAAAAAACCAGACCCATTTTTAACCCAACTACCTGATCAGGAAGATCATATCTGGGCTTTACAGGATATAAATTTTGAAATTAAACAAGGCGAAACCTGGGGTATTGTAGGTCGTAATGGTGCCGGAAAGTCCACTTTTTTAAAAATTTTATCGCGAATAATTAAACCTACTACTGGCACTATTAGGGGGAAGGGCAGAATTAGCAGCTTACTTGAAGTAGGAACAGGCTTCCACCCCGAGCTTACAGGTCGTGAAAATATTTTTATTAGCGGCCATATGCTGGGCATGAATAAAAGGGAGATCCTACAAAAGTTTGATGAAATTGTCGATTTCGCCGGAATCGGCGTTTTCCTGGATACTCCGGTTAAGCGATATTCTTCGGGTATGTATGTACGCCTCGCTTTTGCTGTTGCAGCGCATTTGGAGCCGGATATTTTAATTGTTGATGAAGTTTTGGCTGTTGGGGATGCGGAGTTTCAGAAAAAGTGCCTGGGTAGCATGAAAGATGCTACATCGAAGGCTGGCAGAACCGTAATTTTTGTAAGTCATAATCTCCAGGCGGTAAATAATTTATGCTCCAACGCTATATGGCTTGAAAAAGGAATGATTAAAACAACTGGTGATGCCAGGTCTGTTGTAAATAGTTATTTGGGAGGTGCTCAAAAAAAGTCATGGAAGCAAGAATTCTCTCGGGAGAATGCCCCGGGTAACGAGTATATAAAAATTCTTTCAGTAGAGCTTATCCCTCATTTGCAAGATTCATTATCGGCTATTGATATTCGAACAGCTATCACTGTAAAGTTTAAGTTTTATAATACATCAAATAACACCAACCTCTCTACAGATCTACTATTATTCACCTTATCAGGGGAATGTATCTTCGATATTCCTTCTAAACCAACGGTATACAACGAGGGAGTTATTGAGGGCGAATGCACTATTCCTGGAAATTTCCTGAATGATGGCTCATACTATTTTTCCCTTTATTTTGTAAAAGACACTTCTCAGGAGTTGCTATCGTATGATGAATGCCTGTTTTTTGAAGTTGCTGATTATCGTGAAAATGTAAACTGGTACGACAAATGGTGGGGTTATGTACGACCACAATTTCCACTCACGCTTGTGCATTCAACGGAAATAGAAAGTTATAATGCATAGATGAGCTACCAGTCTGCATACACTGTACGTCATGTATTTCTTAACGAAAAGATTATAGATTTTTCCGATTTATCAGTAATTGAAAATGGAAACTACCTGGTTTTTTGGTGGCGTAAAATCCCGTTAGGGCACTTGTATATTGAAAAAAACACGTACTATAATGACAGGGATTTTAGATTAAAAATATACGAAGCGATCAAATCAACTATCAATCATTACAGTTTGAATGTACTTAATGATAGATACGAACAAGCTCTGATAGATAATGACCAAGAATCATTTTCTGCAATAATGGATGATATTTTCGTGGATTTCAATCTTAAGAAATATCCTGAACAAGTAGAAATTTCGGTGGTGATATGTACCCGTAATCGGAGTGAAGATCTGAAAATATGTATCGAAAACTTATTGAAGCAGGTATCTATTCCAAAAGAAATTCTCGTTATCGACAATGCTCCAGCTGACAATAGCACTAAGACTGTCGCCAATCAATACGAATCGGTTACTTATTATTGTGAGGTTCGCCCAGGTTTAGATAATGCACGTAATTTGGGTGCAAAAAAGGCTAGGTTTCCAATAATCGGGTATGTTGATGACGATGTAAAAGTAGATTCTGATTGGAGTTATAGAATTTGGGAAGCTTTTCAAGAACCAAATGTAGGCGCAATGACAGGACTTATCTTGGCAGCGAGCTTGGAAACCGAAAGTCAGCAAATATTCGAAAAGCATTGGAATTTAAATAAAGGATACATCCCAAAAAAATTCGATCTAAATTTTGTAACAGTAACCAATAAAGTCCCTCGAGTTTGGGATATTGGAGCCGGTGCTAATATGGCTTTTAGAAAGTCTGTTTTAGAAAAAGTAAATTATTTTGATGAGCGCTTAGATGCTGGTGCTGCAGGGTGTAACGGCGATACTGAAATATGGCATCGAATTCTACTTGCCGGTTATACTATTTATTACAATCCCTTGAGTATTGTCAGTCATAAACATCGAAAGACATTAAAAGAACTCAAATCACAAATATTTTACTATATGCGTGGACATGCAGCAGCCGCACTTATCCAGCATAGTCAAAATCCATCGGCCGGATACAGAAGGTATCTATATATCGAGTTGATGAAGTATTATTTTTTGCTTATCAGAATAGGTTTCCCTTCATATTCATTTAGATACCGCACAGTCTTTATTGAAATCAAAGGTCTGATTTCAGGAATCAGATATTATATTAGATATCGAAACAAACCACCTTTAACAGAGTCTTAAACTTAATCCTATGCAAGCTCTTATAAGCATAATTATTCCCTGCTATAATCAAGGTAAATATTTATCAGATATTCATCAAGACTCA
>JANMZB010000028.1:0-1647 GCA_031382725.1 Sphingobacteriaceae bacterium
AGAACGACATTTCTTCCTATTCAAATGTGCTATTATCAAACAAAACAATATATGTAAGGTAAAACGTGGTGGAATAGCAATCAATTAGACTATGTGACATCGTGGAGTATTATAAGTCTCCGATGTCCCACAAAAATAATCAAATACGTATCTCTGGTACTTTCTTGGATAGCATCATGTCTTAGATTTTCAGTGTTTATTGTTGTCAAGGGGTACAATTGAGACTAGACACAACATTTTATGAAGGAGGATTTGATGTTAGATTTCATGGCATTATATTATAGTTTGCCTTGAACCAATTCTCATTGCATTGAACAATTTCTCAGATCATCGACTGACGTACTACAGTGATAGCGACAGTGAAACGAACCATATCATAGCCCTCATGATCAAATATGGTGATATCTTTTATTTCCGTCTTGAGAGTGCACGTCCAATGTGCATATAGCTTCCAAGCCGTTTTGGGCTTTGTCTTAAACCTTTTTTGCAGCTAGAGCGTTGGCTTCCAACTATTTGAAAGGAAATTGAAGATGTGATGTTCCCCATGCAAACATAGGCAGCTTTCAGTGTGTTGGAACCATAATGAGCTCTCTGAATTGTCTATGTGCGCAGTTCCACTTTATTAATGAAGATTTTGTACTTATCTGTTATTGATTTTAGCTTCTGTATGTAGTTGTCTATTGGTGACCAAAGATAACCAGGAGGTACTTAATCAAAGAAATATAGACATAATGGTGAAAGTATGGATGACTTTTTCCATGTGACATACTGTATGAGTTCCGCTCAGCAAGACCGAAAATACATTGATAAAAATTGAAGCCGGTCGTAGTTTATCAAATTTGCTTGTATTTTGTACCGTATGTTGGTGGTGTGAGGATTAGCTGCAGGTAGTATAAAGAAAGAGCTACTGTGTGCACAAATATTGAATGATGTAATAGATGGTTGATAGATCATATCTTTCAAAGTTTTTGATTCTGACTTATTGATGAAAAACTGATACTCCGCGACGGGGAATCGAACCCCGGTCTCCCGCGCTCAGTGTATTTTTGACAGGCAGGGATACTGGCCACTATACTATCGCGGATTGTGGATGCGGATTGTGGAATCTCACGGATATTCGGTATACACAATAGTAGCATATAATTGCATAAGTCATTTCATGTTCTGTTCTAACAAATTACCTTACAAAGTTTAGAATGATATTTCATAGTCTAGTAGAGAAATCATTTTGAGATGATTCTAATGAAAAGGGTACCTGGTAGAAAGATATTCACTGAGAAAGCAGATTAAGTACTTGTGCTGACATGTCAAAAATATGTACTCACAATCATGTCTCTGTGATTATACCCCAAAATTGCTGTTGTACAAGTGGCAGCAGCAAATTACAGCTGGTTGCAACTATATATTCCCGCTTGTATGTACAGGTAGTGAAGTGTTGAATTAATAGGTACTGTAATTCTTTGATTACTTTAAGTCGTACAATATCGCCGCTTGCATCATGTTTCACCACATTGCTTCAGATCATGGTAAATCGTTAGCCATAATGTAAATGGAATACTTGGATCACATAAATGGTAATACTGATAATAAACACATTTGGAATCATACAAAAGTACAAGAACCATGTAAGAACGACATTTAAGGTAT
>JANMZB010000071.1:0-1419 GCA_031382725.1 Sphingobacteriaceae bacterium
AAGAACTTAAGCCAAACTGCTAGTCCGTCGGGTGGGTCGCAGAATTCTAGGAAGTATCGGGTTCCTGGGCGACAATCGCGGCATGCGGTACGGAGGGCACCGTAGAATACACTCTGGTCGTGTGCAAATTGTTTGCCACAAATGTGCGGTAATGCGTAAGCTCGGGCAGTAGGACATCCTCCTTTGGCGTAAGATCGTTGGAACCGCGGGCTGAGGGTGTATGAGAGGCCGGATTGGTATAGCCATCCCTCGATGTTAAATTTGAACTGTTGCCATTTCAAGGCATCACCGTTCCAAGTGACCCGCACGTTGAGGGCTTGTCGCTGGAGGATACGCGTACGGTCAGAGAACGATTCATGGTCTATTTCGTTACGTGGTATATAACGACGCATATCATCCATGGCTCCGTAGTCATCAAGGTGACGATGGTGAGATACCGAGGAATTGGTGGCGAATGGGTGCCGTGTTGTGGGTTGTGAGCGATGTGATCGTGCGTGAGAACTAGATGTCGACGATCGGGACATGATGGAGTGGCTGTCCGATGGGTAATCCACCATCTAATGGACCGCCCAAAGTACACATGCCGACTTTTAAGCCACCTTCCGATGAATGCCCCGGTTACGGACCACCAGCCGCCAGGAACACACGCCCTATGGATAACCCATCGGACGGTCACTGTCCCGATCATCGGCATCTAGTTCGCACGCCCGATCCCACCGCTCACAACCCACAACAAGGCCTCCATTTGCCACCAATTCCTCGGTTTCCCACCATCGCCACCTTGATGACTACGGCGCCGCTGATGATATGCGTCGTTATATTCCACGTAACGAGATCGACCACGAATCATTCTCCGATCGTACACGTATCCTACCTCGCCAAGCCCTCAACGTCCGGGTCACTTGGAACGGCGATGCCTTAAAATGGCAACAGTTCAAATTCAACATTGAAGGATGGCTCTACCAGTCCGGTCTATCCTACACACTAAGCCCACGGTTCCAACGTTCTTACGCCAAAGGAGGATGGCCTACCGCCCGAGCCTATGCATTACCGAACATTTGTGGCAAACAATTTGCACACGACCAAAGTGTATTTTATGGTGCCCTCCGCACCGCTTGTCGCGATTGCCGCCCCGGAGCCCGATATTTCCTAGAATTTTGCGACCCACCCGATGGCCTGGCAGTGTGGCTTAAATTCTTGGGCACTTTCGACCACGGGGACTGCCTTGATACCAAAATACAGGTATATCAGCGCCAAGCCGACGCACTGTGGCACACTAACTTCCCAGGTGGACTTGAAGGTTTCCTGGAACACATTGCCAATGCCCATGCGCAGATGGACCGTGCCGACCCAACCTTCTTGTTACACTCCAAATCCACCGACTACCAACTGATCAACACAGTCAAGAACCGCTTAGCC
>JANMZB010000110.1:0-1175 GCA_031382725.1 Sphingobacteriaceae bacterium
GTGTATCACCTCTAGATAGCACCGTCTTCATGGGAGAAAAGATCTCCATTACTATCTAGGTGGTAAGTGATATCCGGACGCTCGTGATCAGAAGAATGAAGGCAGGCTGTCTTTTTGTGGAATTTCGCCACGGAAGATATAACCGTTGACGAGATTTTCGTTTGGTCGGAACGGGCGTTGTAAGTGGCAGCTGATAGATGGTTGCTGCTGCGCCACGGAAGATTTAACCAGATGCGGGAGCGAGCTCATAGTAGTCGGGGTCTTCCTGATGCCCGGTGATGTTGCCGTGCGGCGTGTAGAGACTACCATAGTGTTTATACTTTTATAGGTTGGACGTAATTGTCTATAAGTATGTTTTTGTAATTGTGGATGGTAGCTACGTGTGCCACTCTGGCTGTTGTGTTTATTGTTGTTTGTGTATATAATCTGTATTACTGAAAGTGGAATCGTCTTCAGGAAGGGTTTAGTCTCCATTTCTACTTTCGATGTGTAATTGTTATGTTCACGCGTTTGTTTGTTTTTAAGGGTGAAGACGGCTATCTTTTTGTGGATTTTCGCCACGGAAGGTGTAACCTTTGACGAGATTTTCGTTTGGTCGGAACGGGCATTGTAAGTGGATGGTGTGTGCGCACCTGCGCACTAGCGCAGGGACAATTCAACGTCGTCCTTGACGAAGCATTTTGGGTGGGGAAAGCGCTCTGGCTTTGTCGGTAATGGTCGCCTGGAGACTCTACTCTGGTTTGACCTTACCCGCGTTAACACTCCTTGTGTTAACGGCTTCCGTAGTTCTGAACGAGACCTCGGGCTCAGGAGGGATCGTCTACGCCAATCGTTGTGACCGTACACGTTGATTGTTACTGGTTTCGCAATTTACTTCTTGGATGGTTCATTCAGTTCATCACTCCGGTTCGATAATGACGTGACCATACCCGTCTTATCGAGTAGAGTGGGATCGTGAATGATTTACCCATTCACACCGCTCGATGATTACGTGACTCTACTCGTATCATCGCAAAGCGTGGGATTTTCATCCGAGAAAGCGCGTGTGGTGTTTCTCAATCTATTTAATTGTCGCTTAACAATCAAATCCACTGTATCTGACAATGGTGATCTCGAAGCACGGCGCTGATTCAATTGCTGTACCGCCAGCGTAGAACTGTAGAAAGTACTAGCGT
>JANMZB010000129.1:0-6518 GCA_031382725.1 Sphingobacteriaceae bacterium
TGAGTCCGCCCAGGTTACCGGCGGTTTTGAGTTTAGCGGTGCGAACGATTGCAAAGGCCATAGGCGGTAAGTCAGGGTATAGGGGGTAGTGCTCAGCTATTCCATCGGGCCGAACGAACGGAACAATTTTTCAGCCCCCGATAGGGGAAAGCTGAAAAATTGTGTAGTGAGTACACATCCGCCCGAAAGATGCGCCCGGTACGCCCCCGCAAGCTCGCAAATACACCCCGAATATCCAAATAGGGATACCAAGGGAAACCGCTTGGCATTCCTGCACAGAATTGCGGCTATATAATGGCTGGTTTACGGCTATTATATGGCAGATTATCCGCTTATGGCTAATTTACGGCTATATAGTGGCTATTTTATAACAGGATAGTGACAGACTTAACAGTTATGTAACGCTATAGAATTATAATTTTATAAGATTATAACTTTGTAAAGCGCTATTACAAAAAAATCCAATCAGTATCCTCCTGATTGGATTGATTGCCAGGTCCCACACCCAGCCGGACCCTGACTGCCACTAGACAAGCGAATTAATCTCCCGGAAAAATGATGTCTGGCTCGCGCAAATGGGTTTGCTCTTCTCCGAACTCGAGTTCGAAATACTCTGGTAAGGTGTAGCAGATGGAATTTTTGACAAAAAGGAGCACTTCTTTTTCTTTTAAGCGGCTTCCCTTCATTTCCCAGTGTTTGGCCTGGTCAACCCCTTCGGGGGGAATACACCAGATCGAGATGGCCGCTTCCTTGCCTTCCTGATCGGTGAATAACCACATATCCCGAAGCTCGTTGGGTTGGGCATGGTGTTGCTCGATGAAGGAAAAAATCCAGGCTGTATTAGCCTGATTGGATAAGGATTGGCAGCCCTCTGAAAGGATTAAGGACTGTAAGCCGTTGCGGATTATCTGGTTCATCATCTTTAGGGGTTGAGTTCAGCCCTAAAGTAGTAAAAAATTAATTAGATCAATAAAAATTCAAAAGAAAATTATCCTTATCAATTTTATTTATCATCATCTTTATCACTTTCTCTTTCGTCAAACTTAAAATGCGGCATCCCATCCATTAGTAGATTTTGATATATTCTATTCATTTTACTCTGTTTATAGTGCCGCCAGCCGCCTATAATCAGCATCAAACACATCGGGATCAGGACCATTTGCATGAGATCATACATCCTTTCCATCTCGCGGTATGTTTTCCACAGGAAAAACTGCTCTAAGTTTTTTACTTCCACCTGGTTCTTTAACTGCACATTTTCAGCCAAGACTGTGATCTTGACTAACTCCGCTTGAATTCCCTGATATTTTTTCTGATAGTTCCTTACCTGGGCGGGGTTATGTTGAGCCTTATAAATGTCTCGGAATAGTTGGTAAGTTTCTAGGTAGACTTCTCTTAACTTTCCTGTAACCTGGTTTTCTAGGCGTTCGGCTTTTTCCAGTACCTGAATTGCTTGCTTCCATTCTTTTTTGCTCCGGTGGGCTTCGGCCATGGCATTGTACACCACTACCAAAGAGCGTTTTCGACCGGGCAATAATTCCAGATAATTTTTAGCTTTAGAGAGGAAGAATAAGGCGCTATCTGCTTTATTAAGACTATTATACGCCCTGCCGATATTACAATGAAGCCAACCGATAGCATACCCGTCATTACTGGACTGCGTTGTTTTCAATGCTTTTTCATAGTATCCCAATATTTTTCTATTGTCTTGGTTTCCTTTTAGCTCATTTACCGCTGCCAGGTCATTGTAGAGTCGGGCTACTTTGGCGTGATTGCCTAACTGTTGATGTAGATGCAGAGAACATTGGTAAGCTGATTCTGCCTGATCGTACTTTTTGTCATCCTGTTCGATTAGCCCTAAGTTATGATAGGCATTAGCCTCACTTTTGACATTCCCTGATTTCTTCCAGATCGCGATTGCCGTCTCCTGACAATCACGGGCCTCTTTGATTAAGCCCAGATGCCAATACAGAATACCCAGGTTCACGTAGCTTTTGCCTTTTTTCTTCTCATCGTTCAATTCTCTACGTTCCTGAAGAGCAATCAAATGATGGTAAGCGGATGAATCATACTTTCCTTTAAAATCATAAGCTATGCCTAACAAATAGTGTGCATCTCCGATTCCAGCCCTATACTCTAGAAATTCTGCCGACTCAAGCATGTACTTAGCCGTTTGAATGGCTTTGGCCGTGTCCATGTCTAGTTGTGCATTGGCTTGATCGTAGAGTTCTGCCATGCGCTCCATTTGCTCACCAGAGAGACGCAAATCATCCATTTTCGTACTGCATCCAACCAGGACCAGATAGAAGACCAGGTATAAGCTTGCTCTGCTTGTCATGGAAATATAGGTTTCAATTAGTTAGCTGGAGGTAGTAATTTTATCGTTCGTAGGTCGCTTCGTCTTGTGCCGGGGGGCCTAAGAAGCGAGCTAATCCTTCACTTGGTGCCAATAAGCTATTGATTACTTGCAAGTCAATTTCCAGTTTGGCTATTTGATTTTGGTCTCCTGCACTTTGCCAGTAGGATAGTGCCCTGCGATACATTTTTTTGGCTTTCTCATAATCGGAGTGATCCTGATAAGCTAATCCATAGTTACGTCTGATGTGGGCCAGCCATTCCTTCTCATTCTCCTGGCTGCGGATTAAGGCTAAGGCCTGTTCGAAATGAATGGAGGCATTTACAAAGTCTCCCTTAGCACGGTAGACATTGGCTATATTATTATGCGATTTCGCTATTTTGTGCTGAATACCGGCGTTAATTCGGGCCGTCGTAGACTGCTGTAGGTAACCAAGGGCCAGATCATAATGCCCCTCCAGCGCAGCATTTACCCCTAGATTATTATAATAATTCCCGGTGGTATCCGTATTGGTGGCTAGTAGCACATCATCGGCTAGTCGTGCGCGGGAATACATACCAGTAGTGGGAATAACATCTTGAACTGGCTCTTTTTTGCAACCGGACGAGCCAATCAGGAGCGCGGCAAATGCTACAATCGGGTATAGTTTTCTCATACAATAAAGCTATTTAGAGTTTACGATTAAAAAATTCACTTGCTAGGGTAAGTACTGAGAGAGGCGAATTTATTCATAATATTCCAGTATACAATTCATCAACTTGAATAAATTGCATCTTTACTTTAGAGGATATGGCACCGGAAGAACTTGGAAATCGTCTGTTTGAGTTGAGAAAGGCCCTAACTCGTGACACGGGCGAGGATTGGACTCAACCCAGGATTGGCAAGGCCGTGGGCCTTTCTCAAAATGCAATCCATCGACTTGAGCATGGCACGGGCAGCATTGTGAATTTGAGCCTGATCCTAGACTTTTATCACAACAAGGGGTATAATGTTCAATGGGTGATGGCCTTAGATAATAGTAATATAAGAATGTACCGCGATAATAAACTGCCCGCTAAGGAACTCAAGCAAGCGCTCGAAAACTTTACTAAACTCATCGATAGCTTTTCCTAAGCTCTCCTATTTTTTCCCTTTGGTTTCAAAATTCCGCTTCTCGTGCGCCGGCGTAGTGTGCTGGCCAGGGTGGTCAAAAAAGGCATCCATCAGTTGGGCCACTTCTTGGAAAAAGTCATTAACATAAGAAACGTTTAAAAACACTTCCCGGAATCGTCTAAATTCCAGCTCCCCGAATTGGCTGAATTATACTGGCCGGATTTGGCGAAATTCGAGCACCCCTTGTAACCCCTCTGGAGATATGGATCAATATGCCTTTGCCATCACTATATGCGGCCAGCACTACCAGGTAAAAAATGCCCCGGATCTGGATACCTTATTTGCCCAGGCTAGGCACGTCTTCCCAATTCAGGAACGCTTTGAGCAGCACTTGAAGCAAGCGGCCAGCCTTCCGGAAAAATTTGTCCGCTTGACTGACCCGGACCCCGAACCGGGGGAAAGCTTTGAAATCTTGTTAGGCGATTACCAGGCAATCAAAAAATATGTCCGGCTCCAGGAAGAAGGAATAGAGGAAGACGAAGAAGAGATAAACTGACCAATAGGGAAAAAGAGAAAACGGTATTTTATTTGGTCTGCCGCGACAAATTGGGGGCTGTTGGCGCCGGTCCTGCACCAGATCAGGGCTAGCCCACGCCGGCGCGGGTGACTTTCCGGAGCTACGAACCATAGAATATTGGGGAAAGACTAACCTATCTTCTGGTTCGATAGTTTCGACCATTATTGCAATTTAGCCATTTATGGTTTTTAACAGTTACTTATGTCAATTTTACTGTATATAAGCCTATATATATGGAAAAATTGTATTTAAGTAACTTAACAATCAGACTATGGGCAGGAATGATTTTTATAAAGAGCATGTTAGACAGGCTTTAGAAAAGGATGGATGGAGGATAACACATGATCCAATGAAGACTCCATTTGATGGTACTGATATACTGATTGATTTTGGGGCTGAAAGAGTACTCATGGCTACCAAAGAGCGTGAGACTATAGCAGTAGAAGTAAAAAACTTCCTACACCCCAGTGAGAAAATGAATGAATTGAATAGATTAATAGGGCAGTACGGTAATTATCTTAAAAGCTTCAAGGTTCACGATCCAAATAGGAAGGCTTATATAGCTGTCACTGAGGAAGCTTATCTGAGGGTTTTCTGTATGCCAATGATGGCTGAAAATGTTATAGATTATAATATGCGCTTTATTATTTTTAACCCTTATACCTGTAAGATTATATCATGGAAATAATAGCTAAATATCGTACAGCAATCGAAAGTCTTTTAACTGATATTGAAAAGGGTTCATATGTAATACCTGAAATAAAAAGTACCTTAGTGAAAGATAAAGATCATTATCTCATTATCCGTATGGGTTGGAGCAATGACCAAAACTTATATAGTATTATTGCTCATATTGCCATCGTTGATCAAAAGATATGGATATACATGAACAATACTGAATTTAATTTTGAAGAAGAATTAACCGAACAAGGAGTAAGCAAAGAGGATATTATTTTTGCTGAAATCTCACCCTCTCAAAGGCAAGCATTGGGTTACTCAGTATCGTAATAGATGTTTCGGGGTTTCTTTTTCCCCTTTGGCCCCTTTTTCTTTCTTCTCAAAAACTCCTATCGCTGCAGAGGCGCCCATGCCTTTCAAAACCTGAAATGCAAAGCATTTCGACTACCCTTGTTTGATATCTTTAACTGCATTAGCAATAGAACTGACAACACCTCAAGACCTGTTTTCAATTAAGTACTTAGTCAGGTGAGCTAACATCTCTCCTGACAAAAATGTAGCAATCTTGTATTTAACAGGTTCATGCCTTGAAAATAATGTAACATAGATATCTGTCCCTATCGGCTCAATTAGATATTCTGTGTATGATATATTTTTCAGCTTTATCAATAAGTCAGATAAATCAATAGTAATTTCCATAAGTATAAATAAGGCTAAAAAAAACCCGGATGCTAAGTGCGAGCTTATACGTCATCCGGGTTTTCGACTTGCGTCGGCGATTACCCTATTCCTGGCGGGTTGCTCCTCAGCAGAGCCCGCTTCCGCTTCGGGCAATTATCTTTATAATTATTGTGAGTTAAAACCTGCTTCGATTCCATCCCATAAAGGGAGTTGGGCGGGATCAGGTGATTTCTTTTTCTTAATGTACGTCTTGGCGAAAGTGACACGATTACCATTAAATGCCACCAAAGGATTAATAAAATATTCGTCGTTGTATTTAGATCGAGCGATAACCCCGCACGAAATTAAGCTTGACAGGCCAGTTCTAATCATAGACTCTTGTTTGTATTGAGTATACTTTTTGGCCTTATCCATTCTAAGGATGATTCGATCTTGATTTGGTTTGATTTCACTCATTACATAGCCAAATACCCTAATAGCTGGCTTCGTTAATTCCCAGAAAGAAGCAAACTGGCTCAAATACAATTTTGCAAACTTTTCTTCATCTACTTCAATATACTGAAGAAATGCTGTATGACCTGTCAATTCGCCATCTTGATTAACGACATGCTGAATAACACTCTGGTTAGAAGCACGTTGCACCTGCATTTTTTTTGATATTTGAATCTCCTTCATGGCTTTTTCCATGAAAGGGTTTTCTTCAAATTGCTCGTGCTCACTTAATTTTTGGTACTTCATTATTGATGGGGCAAGTTACTTTTTGACATGGCAAAGGTAACTCCAAAAAAGATACGAAGCAACCAATAAAATCACTTTTTTATACTGAAAGAGTGATGTCAAAAATCGCTAGTAGTGATTTTTAAAGTTACTAGTAGTGATTTTTGGTATACTGATAATCAGGCAGTTACGTAAGGTCTCTTCTTAAGTTCTTAAGTATAGCCTTTCGAAGTATAGAATAGTCCTTCATCGAAATGCTTTGCATTTCAGGTTTTGAAAGGCATGGGCGCCTCTGCAGGTCTATTCAACAAAAGAAGGGTTGTTTATTGAACATAAAATAACGTATAGTATTAATAATCATTATGTTAAGTCATAAATAACCCTTCCTTCTTCCACCGGCCCGGATGCGTTCCTTAT
>JANMZB010000151.1:0-1514 GCA_031382725.1 Sphingobacteriaceae bacterium
ATTGAAGAACAAGAAGACAAAGGTACAATAGACACCCGTGATTTATTTTTAAATGTTCCTAATTTAGATTAAATTCCATATATCAATATAATAAGTTAATTGTATTCACCAAAATCATATTATTTTTTACTACCTGTAGGAGGGAAATTTCGAAAGTATTCTAAATCCAACGAGGCATCGCTATTTTCCATGTTATCACTGTCGACTGATGATTCATTATCCTTTTTTGCACCGGATTTATTGTCGTTTTTATACGTCCACATTTTCGGGAAGTAAGTTTGTCGCTTCGAATATCTGAGAGGAGATCCAGTACCTACGGCTTTCGCAACATTCGGTGATGTTGGAGTACTTGTACGAGTATTATACCGATTCTCCGGTGGAGATGGAACGGTTGGTTGCGAATTTTTATAACGGATCGCCGGTGGAGATCGGATGGTTGGCTGCGAAGTTTTAACTCGACTAACATAGGTAAGTATTGGAATACAGTCTTCATCTGAATCAATGAGATTATCGCAATTGTCATCCTTAACATTGTTGGTAATTCGTGGTGTGTATTGCGGAGTTTTGATTTTGGGAGCCAAATATATTATCGGTTTCCTACGATATTTGGAACGTGCAACGTTTGGTGTGTCGTTACTAACATCCTTAGCATCGTTGCCTCCATCCTTCCCTGTTTCTTCTCTGCGCTTTTTTGCTTTCATGACACATGGATCTCCTTGCAACGGATTTTTCCCATTGTACCGGTTATCATTAATGATAATATTACAACATGCCAGTCCATGGTAATGATGCGAGCGGCTACGTTCATGTGAGTTATCGGAGACTCGGTAATCCTTCTTTACTTGAAGGAACATCTTGTCGAACGAAGTTGGGCCATACTTTTTGAAATGCCGTTTTGGTAGGTATCCCTCATGACAGTATGCAAGCCCATCTTCAGCAACTTTATGAACCTGAATAACTTCCTCGGGAATAGCATCTTCACCTTCATCAATCAGCTGTATCTGCCAGCTGCAAAAAAGAATATCATCAACCATGACGGAGTGGCCACAACATAGATGTTGAGTGCATGATCGTCCGTGTGTTTCACTATCAAGACCTACTACATCAATTGCTGTTAGGTCCGATATTGATGTCATGATGAAAAGGAAGATGATGGCACTACGTTTGATTATTTGATTGTTGACAATACATATGGGCTGTTGACATTACCAAACTTTCACAGCTGGTATATTTAAATTATACGACGTACATGATGTGGTATTTCAATGTACGTTGTACAAATACTTGTATGGTACTTAATATTACATGTATAATTACAGTACAAAAACATACAAAGCGGGGAAAAAACATACTAAGTAAGTTATGTCACAGGAAATGATGCGAAAATACTAGAATCGCGTTTTTATCGCGATAGAATTTTCAGGGGGGGGTATGGGACTGGTAGATCTCAAATGAAAATACGGTAGTACATGCTACTACAAGTAACGGTACTTGTAATGGTAATACCTAACTTT
>JANMZB010000158.1:0-1515 GCA_031382725.1 Sphingobacteriaceae bacterium
TATGGGTTAAAGATCAAACCCAAACAAAATGGAAATATGTTTGTTTTGGAAGGAACATCAGACAGTGAATATGCAGGTGATACTGATACTCGTATTAGTGTTTATGGTTACATCATTTATTTTTGTGGAGCACCAATTGCATGGAAATCCAAGTCTGGTAAAAGTGTCACCCTATCCTCAACAGAAGCCGAATACTTTGCACTCTCAGAAGTGGCAAAAGAGATTATTTTTATTAAACAAATTGTTGAGTCTTTGGGTCATGAAATGGAATTCCCTATTATCATCAAAGTGGATAATGTCGGAGCTATCTATCTTGCAAATAATCACACAAATGGTCAGCGCACTAAACATATTGATATTCGTCAGCATTTTGTTCGCGAATTCATCGAAGATGGCATCATCAAAATTGTTTTTGTGAAATCAGAAGATAATGATGCAGATATTTATACCAAGAACACTTCGGAAGATTTATTCAACAAACATGCAGCCAAGAATGTGGAAAGTGTGAAACAAGGTAATAACAACTGAACAAGAGGAAGGATGTTAAAATATGTTCTTTATCACGCGTTATTGTGCAGTGTGTTATCCATACACCAAATTATACCCCTAGTTCCAGATGAAACTGGAACTCGCACGAGAACTCGTTTGAATGGAATTAAAATAAAACAGAAAAATATATGTGAAGATACTACTGAACCCTTAGTGAAATAATCAATCAATCTAAGTAAAGGAAGCGGGTATTATCAGAGATCTAAGTAAAGAAACAAATAAGGCAATGAACCTATAAATGTGAAGCAACGTGAACATAAGTTTCATGTAAATGACTGAAGTGATTAAAAGTGAAGTATTAAGTAAAAGTGAATAGTGAATGAAGACTTAAAGAAGGAATGAGCTGAGGAATATATTCAGATAGCCGTGGAGCTAAAAGCCCCCAAATATTGCAAGTCTTGGGTAATATTTGGAGAAAGACTTTTGATGCTTTGCATCAATCTTAAGATAGAAAATCCTCACTCTTTTTAATTTAGAGCAAAACGTAAACTTCCAATTATCCTTTTACCCTATATTCTAACACGCTAATTAGCGCTGGGTTAGAGAAAGTCAGCGCATTAAGGAGTTTGTTGCGACGATCGCGCAGCATCCTTATTCCTTATATTTTGGAGAAAGAAGTCATCATTTTGAGAGAAGAGAGTCAAATACACTAAGAAGAAGAAAGCAAGCAGTCAAAAGCGGGTTTCAACACGTTACGCGGGATACAATCGAGAAACAAGCCATACGGATAGAAACACGGAACGCGACTGCCACAGTATCAGAAACAAGCAGAAAATTCAAGAGAAAACACCAGAAGCAACGATCTAAACAAGAAAGACGGCAAGACGGGTACGAGAAGAATTACTACGGCAATTTAAACGTCTGATACAACTACTAGTACTTTATTGAGTATTATATTACGATATACGGATACCGAGACACGGAAGACCGCTTATCAAGACAACCAGTTCGAGAAGAGTACGTTAT
>JANMZB010000162.1:0-1833 GCA_031382725.1 Sphingobacteriaceae bacterium
TCACTACATTAAAGGTGAACATTCCTCAAGTGTCATACTAGTGAAGAAGCGTAATATGTGGGCACCATATTTTACGAACACAATATAATAAGAGTAAAATACATTATCAAACAAATGAAGGTCATTCAGTTTTCAAAAAGATAATCGAGATTGAACACCGAATGAAAAACATAATGTGTCATTCAGTAAATGGAAATCAATTAGCGACGCCTATAGATGGCATATCCATTTGGATATCCAGCTATACTAAAAAAAGAGGGGCCTCGTTGAATTGAGGCCCAATATTTATCACCCTACTACATAACTCCCGTCATTAATTGCCCCACATACCAAAAATGTCAAGCTCACATTATCAAGTTAATATCCGATTCAAAGGTATCGAATTGTCGTTACCACCAATCTCAGCAGATTTTATGTAGAACGATGTTACATATACATCTTCCAATCGATAATGTTCCGTACGTTGACTCAGGCAATGATGATGTAAAGGATTGAAGAATAAAATATCTCCTGGACGCAAAGCAACACCAATATTATGTTCCAGGAAACAGAAGTATACAGCAACCTCCATGTTTAATGATATACTTTGTTTTTAGCTTCCGTTCCTTTTGGAACATGTGTCACCAGTAAACAACTTAAGAAAGCATCCTTATCAGTGTGTGATGGACTGACGTAATTAATTGACGTGGCCATGCTTGACCATACATTGCGAGGCCAGTTTCCAGAAGATATATCACTTTTCAAAAATGTTGATTTGTCGTTTGTTAGCCATTTCACTTTACACAATGAATCCAACAGACCATAAGGTAAACACATTTTAGCAAAATGCAAACCACGGTTTAACATGTCATTCAGATGTTTGAATTCTGTTTCACATCCAACGGGTATACTTGAGTTGCTTAAACCGGGCTTATTACGATTGCAATGTATACCCATGGTTGCATATTTTGATAAAACTCCGGTACATGATTTACCACGAACCTTCTGTTTGTTGCAACATTTCAATATTTTCCTCAAACACTGCACATCTTTATGAGGACTACTTATGTTGCCTACAATCTTATTGCGTGGCACCAATATATAAATAGGCGTGCTAATTGATTCCATGTACTTAGATCCAAATGTAGTGTCTGTGATCTGTAGATTCGTGAAGACATTCAATACATTAATGTTGACTGTATGATGACGTATATAGTTGTTAAATAGCAAGTCATTGATTCCGGTACTGTAATATGTGAGTTTTGGTTTATGAATTGAATTCATTGAAGTCTTCGAATAGTCCATTGGTCGTACATTTTTATGTTTCATATCACTTGACAAATTAGGTAAATTCAACATATCGATTTTTTTCTTTTCTTATTAAACCTAGTCCGTCGATGTTTTCCGACAGATTTACAAATAAAACTTTCATCAACAATCGAATTGTGTCTTGCTTCGAAAACACGTTTTGCAATTTGAGTACGTTGTGAAGAATTTTTTTGCTTGAAAAGGCGTGGACGATGCCTAACTTCCTTCCTGTATATTTCGTGTAGTTTTTATCTCAAATGATACAATTTGATTTTAAAATTTTTGATACGGCCTTGTACATCCAATTAGTCATCTAACTAACGTAACAGGTCAAGGACACAGATACGATATAGACGGCGGTAATGCTCAACTAATCAAATCTCTGAACCTTGTACATCACTTATGTCGATAAATTAAATTATGACAAAAATGACGTTCAACTAATCCAGAATTAATCTTGTATATTCAAATTAATATTCACAGTGATCAAAATACAAGAACACATGAATGAAGTATTTCATAATAAACAAATTTTATACTTGTTGG
>JANMZB010000195.1:0-3597 GCA_031382725.1 Sphingobacteriaceae bacterium
TAGGTATAAAAATAAATGTTAATTCTAATAGGAAAAGAGTAAGAAAGTTCCGCATTCTTATTTAATGTTACTTCCGAACCATCCGGCAAGGTTTCTGTAAGCACCTTGTTGCTGGCCATAAGTATTGTTTCGGGTGTTAAAATTTGGGTATAAACAAACCAGGTACCTGCCACTAAAAGTATCGCTGCCGCGATGTTTCGGAAAAACGGGCTTTGCCAAAGTGGCCTTACGTTATCTTTTTCAACTTCTTGTTTTACCGTTAACCGATCCTGAAATCGCTTCCAAGCACCATTTTCATTAATGGTACTAGTGATAGCCAGATTCTTGCTTTGCTTCCAGATAAGCTCAAAATCGTTGAAGTGCTTTTTATTCACAGAATCCGCTTCAAGCCAATCCTGCACCTCCCGGTTTTCTTCTTCAGTGGTTTCTTTCAGCAGAAATTTTATTAGCAGGTCGTCGTTCATTTCTATCATAATATCCGATCAAACCAGATTAAAATTAGCGGCAAAAAATCGCGAAGCTTGGCCCGCATCAACTTCAAAGCTTTACCCATTTGATTTTCAACCGTCTTAATGGAAATGTTTAGTTGTTCGGCAATTTCTTTGTATTTCAACTCTTCGAACCGGCTCATTTGGAAAATGATGCGGCATTGCTGAGGAAGCTCGCTTAATGCCTGGTGTATATGCCCTTCGAGCTCTTTTAGTTCCAGTAGTTTAGCAGCACTTTCGGTATGGCCGGGGGAAGTATATGTAGCATGTTCTTCGTACTTCGCCTTTACTTTGATGTGCTTAATGTGGTTGAGGCACTCGTTATGTACACTTCGGTATAAATATGCTTTTACAGATGTATCGATATGCAGCAGCTCTCTTTTCTCCCAAAGCTTTATAAATACGCTCTGCACAATTTCTTCGGCCTGCTCTTCATCGCGAAGCGTGACATTTGCATACGCATGCAGCGCCTTGAAATGCGTTTTAAACAGTTGTTCAAACGCAGCATCATCATATAAAAATGCTGAATCAGGATTAGAGACTTCCACTATACAGATCTTCCTCAAACTTAGAGAAAAATTGGGAAGGTTAAGAGTGGTGGCGCTGGTCATTGTTCGTTTTTTGGGGAGGTTTTTATCTGCGATCGAATGGCAAAATTTGCTTAAAATAGTTAGAAACTGACCTGAGATCCCGAAACAAGTTCGGGAAGACAACTCGCTTTATAATGCGTAACGTCCTGCTGAACTTGTTTCAGCATCTCTTGTTTCAGCATCTCTCAATACATTACAATTATGTCATTTCTCTTTTGCTGTCTGAAAAAAATGCTAAACTAGAAATGACAAAATCAATATACTCCTCAATTATCTAATATCTCACAACCTTACCACTCCCACTAATATCCGTCTCAATCGTTGGATTGCCCGTATAATAGGTTCTTCCACTTCCACTTATCTTTGCCTTTAAATGGTCTGTAGCATGCACTTTGGCATCGCCGCTGCCTGAAATATGCACCTCTGCTCGTCGGCTTTTAATGTTAAGCAGATCGGCTCTGCCAGATCCTGATATCGTAACGTCTAGTTCGTCAACATCAAAATCGCTATTAACCTGAATATCGCCCGATCCGCTAATCCTGGATTCAAAGTAATTCTGAGATGGAAAATTGCCATTTATTAAAATCTTTCCGCTTCCGCTGAGATTTGCACGTCTGATTTCGGGCATGGTCACATATACTTCGATATCGTCATGTCTTACATTAACGCGATCATAGTACAGACTTAAATCGCCATTTGTAATCCGGCTACGGTAAGCAGGAATCAGGTTAGAAGAGCCACGAAGTTCTACCTTATATTCAGGGCCATAGCTTACGTGAAGGCGTTTTGAGCCGCTATTTACTACCCCCGAGAAATTACTTAAAGTGCGAACTTCGGTAATAATATTCCCATTGCCTTCTAATTGTTCTTTAAGGCATGAGCTAAATAAAATTGAAACTGAAAGAAGTGATGCTAATAGAGTTTTCATGATTTGTGTGTTTAATTTATATATGAATGTTTATTCCTGCTATGTATCCAATGTAAATGCCACGGGAGCCGCTATTCCAGCGATTGTTTCGTTCCCATAGATAGCGATCTACGAGATCTCGTCCTTCGAAGGTATTTGTGTTCACCAGATTGATGGATGGTCCGCCAAAGAGTTCAAGTGTTTTGCCCAGCTTTAGCGATGGCATTAGCCTGAAGGTGGTTTTGAAATAATAACCGCGATGAAAATCTTCCAGGTATTGCTGACTTAATTCGGTGTTTAGCCGGAATGATTGTATCCGAAAAAGGTGGGCACCCAATCCCAATTCATAAGCGTAAGTATATTCCTCACGACTTAATTTAAAATTATATCCGGCCCCAATAATGCCATATAAACTTTTACCACCCGAGCGGAAGGTGAGGAGCACCGTTTGAGTTTCATCGGCTTGAAGTCCGAGGCTCTTTTCGCCATTTTTGCTGATGTTGATTATACCGATCGGATGATCGCTGCTATCGGCAATATTGATAAAACCTAACTGCGTACCCTTAACTTCTCGTGCTACGTTAATAAAACCCGAAAGTTGTGAACCCGAAATATCAGTGGCCACATTCGCAAAACCAGCAAACTGACTTCCGCTAACAGCTTTACCAGATACATTTGTAAACCCGGCAAACTGCGACCCTTTTACTCCCGTGGCAATGTTAGCAAAGCCCGCAAATTGGCTCCCTTTAATTTCTTTTGAAAGATTAGCAAACCCAGCACCCTGAAGACCTTTTACATTTCCTGCTTTATTAAAAAAGCCCGCGAGCTGTACCCCTTGAATGCTATCTGCCGCGATATTTGTAAAACCCGCAGCCTGCAAACCACGGGCCGTTCGATACGTGTTGGCAAAGCCGGCATATACCATTCCCTGTACTTCCTTTCCTACATGGTTAGAAAATCCTGCAAAGAGCATTCCCCGGGCGTTATTACGTACCACATTAGTAAGGCCCGAAAATGCAATCCCTTTCTCCTCAGCAGATACACCAGCTAGTGCATGCAATGACAATGTATTTGTATCTAAAGCAGCATGAGTGCCGTTTGTGCTTAACGGATAAATAAAGCCGATGTGGATTTTGCTTTGTTCTTTGGTTTGTGCAGCAGCTGGGTTAGAATTGAAAATTGTGATGAAAGCCAGTCCCCAGAGTATGACTGTTGCTTTTTTTAAGTTTAGTTTTAGGTGTGTCATTGTTGTCTGTTTGAATTGAGACAACTGGAAATGTTTTTACCCCTATGGGGGGTGGAAGTTTTTTTGGAGTTGGATGGGATGGGTTGAGATTGATGAGCTTTATATAGAATTGTTCAAATGGTTATTTATATTTTATATTCGGAAAAAGTGCTTTGTTATTGGCATTATCTCTCTATATCGAAAATAAAATTTCTTGGCTTATAATTGGTTAGCCGTGAGCTTAAAACGGCACAGCAACTATGAAATTAATAACATCTCCAGAAGAGTTAGAAAAACAGTTTAGGCGATTGACCAAACTATATGACTATTTTTATTGGGCGACAGCTTGGGCTAGTTCAGGTTCTAAACCTTTTAATGATCTTTTGA
>JANMZB010000208.1:0-1385 GCA_031382725.1 Sphingobacteriaceae bacterium
GCGCTACAACATGCGCTCACAGACATTTGCAAAGGCTCTGCCGATGCCAATGGTTGTTGGATTACGGAAACGCTTAGAGCTTTTGATCAATAAGCCTGAGCTGAGAGAAAGACTTTGGGATATCGCCACGACACTCCAAAAGGGTTTGCGCGAACGTGGATTTAATTTGGGATTAACCAATACTATGGTTACTCCGGTATTCCTTAAAGGGGAGTTGCCTGAAGCAACAGCCATTACGATGGACCTACGTGAGAATTACGGTATTTTCTGTTCTATAGTTGTTTATCCGGTTATCCCGAAAGGGTTAATGGAACTAAGAATTATTCCTACCGCAATGCATACTCATGAAGATGTCCAGCGTACGCTTGAAGCTTTTTCGGAAGTGGGAGAGAAGTTGAATAATGGGTTTTACAAAGATAAAAACGGACTTTCCTAAGCCCATAGACCCTAAATCGTATTTTATTTATAGGATTTTAGTTTTCCTTAAAGTTAATAATTGGTAGTAACTTTGTGATTTGTGGGGAATATGTGTATAAAAAGCTCTAAAAAGGAGATTTATATTTTTTAAATAGTTTTTTTTTATTGAAAAAGCCTTTACATTCGCTTATAGACTCATAAAAAATATTAACTCATTTAAACTAAACTTATTTAACAATGGCAAAATTCGAAAGATTTACTGAGCTTAGAGATTTAATCAATGGCTTAGACGGCGATGCAGACAAATTCTATAACAAAGGAAACAGCGCTGCTGGAACCCGTGTTAGAAAGGGTTTACAAGATATTAAAAACCTTGCTCAGGCTATTCGTTTAGAAATTCAAGAAGCAAAAAACACAGGTAAATAATTAACTGTTAAAAATAAACCCCGTATGTTTTTCATACGGGGCTTTTTTGTGCGTTGATATTTTTTACTACTATAGCACTAACAACTAATGGTCAATTTATCTAGTTCTTGTTTTATCTTTTCAGAGACTTTATCACTCACACTAACCAAAGGGAGTCGCAAAGTATTGTTGCAAATCCCTGTAAGCTTAAGTGCTTCCTTAACACCGCAAGGGTTTCCTTCCAGGAAGATTGAACTTGTAAGTTCAAGCACCTGATAGTGTAATTTCCTTGCTTCCTCAAAGTTTCCTTCAAGGCAAAGGCGAATCATACTTGAAAATTGTGACGGTATTGCATTTGCCACCACCGAGATTATTCCAACTGCGCCCATTGCAATTAATGGCAGCGAAACGCTATCATCTCCGGAAATAAATAGAAAATCCTCGGGTTTTTGCTCCAAAATTTTGTTAAACTGTTCGAAATTTCCTGCCGCTTCTTTCACGCCGATAATATTGTCGAAGTCATGAGCCAGGCGCAAAGTCGTCTCAGCAGTCATGTTGCTGCC
>JANMZB010000213.1:0-1110 GCA_031382725.1 Sphingobacteriaceae bacterium
CCCACCACGCAAAAGCCGGTGCGTCGGCAATATTATTGGATATGGCATATTCTGCGGCCTCGATGGGATTGGAGTCCTTGATGTCTTTGAGCGGTATCCATGAGGATGTACCGTCAGCCCATTCGACTTGGAGCTCCCACCCAATAGTGGTTAGCTTGGACCGTTTGTTGCCATGCTTGTCAGTATACGTCGACTCCCCAGGGTAAAGGGCGCGGTCGTCAGACCGGTGGTCAGTAATAGCTTTAAAAATCTGATATGGGTGGCCCTCTGAGTCTACTTGCGAGTAGAGATTCTCAGCGATGATGTTGGCAGCGAAAGTGTCGATTGACCCGTCAGGGAACTCGACCTCGTATTGACGAGTGTCTAGAATTGGGTTTGAGTTTCGGCGTCCAAGTGGAACACCATCGCCATCTCGTTGACGTCGAAGAACACGAGCTTTAACGGTTTCCCCTCCGTGGGGTAACAGCAGTTCGGCTGTCAGATATTCGTCAAGCTGTTCTGGAGTGGTGTCGTCCGCTTCAGGGCTCGATTTCTCAGGGTCTACAGGTTCTGTTAATTCGTCATCATCTACATTGAATAGGTCGAGAGGAGGGAGCGGCAGATCATCTTCCGTCTGCATCCCAATCTTGGCACATATAGATTCGTCAAGTTTGTTTACTAACGCCAGAATAGCTGGCGTCTGAAGGTCGTCTTCAGTCAATGCCCATACGGATTTCCGGATAAGGATGCTACCGCTGCTTGTCAGGATGTAATTCGCCATTTCGTCGACGCAATTCTCCGCTATGCCAATCCAACGGCCAATCAATTTCTTTTCATACGGAAATTCAGCGGTAGGGGTCCAGTAGTATACTACCTGGTACCAGTCAAACATAATGTATGGAGATATGTCGGGTGTCGACCCGGTGACGAACTCTTCAGGGACGCGTCCCTCTAACTGGGGAATGCTATTGGATGTGAGGCGTCTAATGGCGGTGCACCATATTGCGCAATTGGACCAGAGGCGGGGAGGTGTCCCCGTACGCCGTATGGTTCTCCTCACAGCCTTTTTCATTTCACGGATGCTTGCTTCGGCAAGGTTATGCCATGGGCTATAAGGCACCGTGGTCTTTT
>JANMZB010000214.1:0-3387 GCA_031382725.1 Sphingobacteriaceae bacterium
AGAGTATCGGGAACGACCATACCATGATGACAGCACCGCATCCCGTCCGCTCTGCGAAGTTAAGCATCATCGGGCCCGGTTAGTACTACGGTGGGGGACCACGTTGGAATCCCGGGTGTTGTTCTCTTTTGCTCACCACAACCTTTTATCACACTTTTTGCGGATTTACTATTTACTTTCTTTAAAAGATTATCATTTCGTTAAATATTATGCAAAGCATTTGACAAATACTCCAATCCCAAATGTTTTATGTTGGTTTTCTACCTAAACAGTCATTATCAAAACAAAATTGCCCTGCATGCATGCATGCAAAATACTGGTACACACCACTATTTTACTACCAGCAGTGACCATTCACTGTGTCAAATCCTGTATACTGCATGAAACATATGAGTCTGATCTCAACATTAAATTAAAATTTCATCCATGACATCTACAATAAACTACTAGAGACATGACGATGGACAATACACTATGACTCAAAAATATTGTGGCTAAACAAGAAATATCAGTCAACATATTATTATCTGCACAGCAACACAAAGAAATATCTGATAATGTACTACAACATTACAAATATTCTGGTTCCATTTGCGCCAAGAGAAAACGGTCACCAGAATCTCAGCAAAATTTATTAAAAGTGTGCTCAACTAGAACATTATATATGAAGTATGCAATTATATTGTGTTTCAAGCTGCTATATGCACACAGGATTCATGTTTGCTGCTAGCAGCTAATGATCCTATTCTGTTCTCTAAACTAATCAAATTGTATTGAATAATTATACATTTCTTACCTGGTAGTCATGAATAAATGTATCACCGCTATGTCATAATGCAAGCAGTGAATAGAAATGTGGCCAATTTGGAGTGACACGAATAACATTAGAGGCTAGATTAACATTGAGTACAATTGTGCAGCAATAGCTATACTTTGTACTTTTGGATACTTGCATGTATACCAAACATGGGAGACTCGTCACACTGTTACACCACAAAGTTTTACAAACATACTGATCAAAAATACATACTACAAATCTCTAAGCAATAATCAAACATGAGAACAGAAAAGTACCGGTTGAAACATGGCTCTCCATTTTGCAAGAAATGACAAAGATTTCAGTTCAAATAAGTTGCTGTGATCTGATGTGATACATAAGCGGATATGTGCAAGTCAGCACTTACTCCTGTGGAATGCGACGAGGCAGCGATCACATATAGGTAATGCATTGAAAAAATCGATGTAAAGCAGAAACAGGAATGAAATCAGATATGGCACAGGAAATGGATTGCTGCTGTAATGATTATTTTCAGCTCAATCAAATCCACCTACCTAGTATAAGGTATCAGTTCTTGATTCAATGAATTGCATGAGAATATCATAAGCTAACTTAACCAATAACTGGCTCAAGTAGCAATGAATCAAAAGAAGCCATTCTTTTTTAGCAGTCATTCTCTGAGTGCAACTTATTAGTGGTTGTTGAGATAATTTTACCACTTTGGCTATCCCACTCTCACGTTGACACGTATCAGGTACATTGGAGAATGCTACATTCAACCGATTCAACGAGTGTCGTGGATGGGGCCACATTAGCGGCTGGGGGATATCTCGTTTGGGGCTATAAATATATCATTGATTACAGTGCTGCTGACATACTACCCCCAAGCTCTTATATAAATGGTAATTGGCATTTCATCATAGTTTGATACAGGTCAAGCCATGTACTGTACTACATTACTAGTTTACAGCAAGTATAAGCACATATACCACCAGTTTCTTAAAATATTCAAAGAATGTCCATGTGATGTAAGTACTAGTAATACTAAATAATGATCCTATGGAAGTTTGTTCTTGGATTTGGATGTTATATTAGAATAATAATTCGACATAGATATCGCATCTAATGACAAAGTTATTCAAGAATCTGGTAGTACGGAAGATAAAATATACTGCATAATAATTGGTAATCGTTCTTTTCAAGAGTGCTCTTTCTTAGTTACCCACCTTTTACCTACTTGTATCCTTATGTCAACCTACTTTGTATGGGGACCGACATTTAAACCTTCAACTGATAGGGAATCAATCCCATGGCAACTAGATTAGGAAACCAAGTGATTGCCACCCAGCTACATGACTCAGTTCCTAAAATTAAACGATATATTTCCTAAATTGACAATGTGATAGTCGTGTCGAAATGAATTAGTTATTTGCATGCAAAAATCAATAATATACTTCTACTGGAGGGCACAAATAAGCTACCTAAAAATCAACACAGATAGCTAGTGTGAGAGAGACAACTGAAAATGGCTGAAATCGGAAACAAGATTGACCGACCAGCAGAGTCTGGAGTCTTTATCTTACATTGCACCTTCCAAGCTTGTATGAGAATGGATTGAGTATATCCTATTACATACTGGTATTTATATCCTGTGTGTTGAAGGAGTCGATTAAATTTGGGACCTAAAATGGTCTCATGCTGTATGGTTGATGTAAATCAGTCCTTTTGCAACCTTCATAGAATGAAAGCTGATAATAATTTTTGAAATGATGGTATGAATACCTCCCTAACCGAAAAGTATGAGGGAGTATTACTCATCACAGTAAATTATATTAAGGCACCACATAGCAGCAATTAGCATAAAAAATGATTCATATTAGCTGGTGGGGATAATGCTGACAAAATTAGCCCAAACACATGATTTTATTTTTATTTTGCGTATGTTATATGTATATTATTTAGTGGTACTATATAAGCAGTAATGGCAACAGAAGTCGCAGCAGTGTCCTAGTTGGAGTACTGTACAGTCTTTTTTATGTAGCAGTAGAAATGGCAATTTTTGCAGTACTATGTCTTCGTATACATGTAGCAAATTATTCAGCTGCTGGAATATGAGCTTGTGCTACTGTAGTTCTAATATATAGGTTGCTCTAGCTAGCTTGTAACAACAATCCATGCACCATCCAGTTTTTGCAAAGAAAGACATACAGTACAAGTAGTACAATAATTGTATTACAGGAGTTATTGTTGGGGTTGTCTACTGTGCTATATAGGCAATTGTACAAGAGTGGTCTTGTACAAGTACTAGTATCTGTGCATCATAATATATTATACACACTACAAGTACTGTACTGGTACAATGTACATTACATTTTATTATCATGATGTTAGAATTTTACTTGTATTGCAAAAAACACAACAACTGTGAATCATTTCAGGGCATGAGCGGTACGTGTACTGTAGTAGTACCGGAAGGGTACTAGTACTAGTACCGAGTACCAGGTACAAGAAGAGTAAGTACTGGTGAAGTACCGGTAGTCGTTGGTCGAGCTGTTACTGGTAGAGATGTACTGTGTGTACGGTATGTAGTGTACACAAAGTGTTAGAGT
>JANMZB010000643.1:0-1009 GCA_031382725.1 Sphingobacteriaceae bacterium
TTAAACAAGCACAATCTCTGGGGAGCCGATGTTGTAAGTGCATATCTAAAGGCATGGACTAAAGAGCAAGTGGAACGAAAGAGCAAGTGTACATCATTGGTGGAACTGAATGTGGAGCCATCGAAGGACATACCCTACTCATTGACAAGACTCTGCATGGACTACGAACTTGCAGCTTGTGTTGGCATCAGAGATTTACATTTCAATCCATGCATGGCTGAACAAGACATTTGGATGCGTGAGACTGATGGGCTGTATGAATACATCTGAGTCAATGTGGATGATCTTCTTATTGACCCTGAGCAAATTATAAAGGGACTTGTTCGAGAAGTTTACAAGTTTAAGCTTACGGGTGTTGGTCCACTTTGTACCATCTTGGCTGTGATTATTTCCGCGATAAAGATGGAACATTGTGTTATGGTCCAAGGAAGAATATCTCAAAGAGGATAAGTGACTTTGAAATGATGTTTGGATGTAAGCCTCGGGATTATACGTCTCCACTTGAGAAGGGTGATCATCCAAAGATTGATACAACAAAGGAGCTTGATCTCAAAGGAATAAAGAAATACCAAATCATGGCTGGCTGTCTACAATGGGCTGTATCTCTTGGATGATTTTACATACAAACAACCACAATAACAAAGTTGCGTTTCCTTGCTGCACCTCGAGAAGGTCACTTGGATCGTCTGAAACGGTTGTACGGCTATCTAAAGAAGTTCTCAAGCGCGGCTACTCCCATTAGGATTGATACCCTGGATTTTGCAGGACTACCAAATCAAGAGTACGATTGGTGTCACAGTGTTTACGGATCTGTCGAGGAAGTACTACCAAAAGACCTCCAAGGCACTTGGCAGGTCAGTGACAACGATAACTTACACAGACGCCAACTTGTATCATGATATGATGTCTGGTCGATCTGTGACTTGTATTTTACATTTCTGTAATCATACTCTGCTAGATTGGTTTTCAAAACGACAAGCCACAGTTGAGGCGGCAACGTTTGGTTCAG
>JANMZB010000258.1:0-1168 GCA_031382725.1 Sphingobacteriaceae bacterium
TACACTTGCTCTTGATTTAAATTCAAACCAAGTAGTTAAAATTATGATCCCAAGAAACTGTATCAACTCGCCTACTGTAGTTTTTCGCTTGTTCTTTTCCTCCAGTACAGTACATCAGAGAGCCCGATTTGTGCATAAGCACATACAGTGTAAATAAAGCACAAAATTATACTTACACGAATTGCATAATATATTTGGGTTAGTACCAGCCGAAACGTATAATTATTACCGAGTACAATTGCAGGAGAGTTAGTTATTTTTACTACGAATAGTTAGATCATACAAACTAAGAATAATTGTATTGATAAACTCAAAATAATAAACTACGTAATACTATCAAGGATCAGTTACATGAATACAATAAAAATAAAATTGCTACTAATAATCAATTGATTTAACTAAACACAAAATATATAGTTAATAATACTAAGCGAATGTTATTACACATTGTAATTGTTAATGAATAAGCAAAATACATCTGATTAACATAATCAAATTAAAAAATCACATTCTAAATCATAAATCTTTGATGTAACGTAAAGACCTTTTATCGGATTAATGGAAGCATAATATTTAAAAAAAAAACAATTTCATCGGTTTATTTTGAATATATAATCTGTACATGGTACTACTAAAGATAATAAATAATATTCAATTTACATTTACACATTAGTACGATTAATTGCTGTATCCACAACATTACCTGATTCATCCATATATTGTCCCAAAACAGCACGTGTGCGATTTGCCTTGGGTACGTAATCATTTCGGCACTGAATTACAACTTTTTGCTTTGGTAATTTCCTACGTTTTTCATTACGAAATCGCATTCCTTCAGCGCTTTCATCTTGTAAAGTTTCCAAAAAATAAGAATCGAATTCTATTCCATACTTATTTCGGTCCAATACAATATTATCAAAATAATTATTGTATGCCTCTTTACCCTCACTATTCCACGAATGTCCACGGCCAATTTTATCTCCAAAATATTTCTGAGTGATACCACATTCTTTCAAAGGCATCAACTGGTTAATTTTCGCGGCTTCACCCATAGCTGTCCATATTTCCCAATTATTCTCGAGTATCAAAAAGGTTATTGCTTCGTCACTTACACTACAGTAGTCCATTAAATTACTTTTATAACACGCATTCTTAAATATTCCGGTAC
>JANMZB010000276.1:0-19057 GCA_031382725.1 Sphingobacteriaceae bacterium
GGAACCCGCATTTTTATGGGTGATCTCTACTCCTTTTGGTCTGCCTGTTGATCCGGATGTATAAATAACATACGCCAGTGATTCGGGCGATACAGTAGTTGATGGCGCTACAGCGGAGGTTTGGCTGATGGCTGCCTGATCGGCACCGTCTGTTTCGATAATTGTTACAGCACTGCTGTTCTTTATTTGCGCTCTGCTGCCTTCGCTGGTAAGTACAATTGCTGCCTTGCTGTCTTCCAGCATATAACTGATCCTGTCTTCAGGATAAGCGGGGTCTACCGGAACATACGCTGCGCCAGTTTTTAAGATGGCCAGAATGGAAACGACCAAATCTACGGTTCGTCCCATGCAAACCGGAACCAGGGTGCCTTCTTGCACGCCATTGCTTAAAAGGTAATTGGCAAGGCGGTTGCTCTGCTCATCCAGTTCCTGATAGCTTAGGGTCTTATCTTCATCAATCAGGGCTACGGAGCCAAAGCTCTTTTTTGCCTGCTCGGAAAACAGGCTGATTATGGTGTCTGTGCCGTTATATAAATGGTCGCTCGAATTAAACGCCTTTAATAAAGCAAACTCTTCTTCATGACTTAGTAAGCGAAGAGTGGAGAGAGATGCATTATCATTCTCCACAATCTGCAGCAAGATGCTTTCAAAATGGCTGCTAATTGTTTTGATATAAGCTTGCTCTAAGAGTTGAGCATTATAACTAAAGCTTATTTTTAGCTCATCAGAGTTTCCGATAATCAGACTAAGCGGATAATTAGTTTGCTCGTGTATTTCTACGTTTTCGACCTTTAATGACCATGATCTCGAATTTACCAATTTACTTACCGGATAGTTTTCAAATACCAACAACGTATCGAAAAGGTCTCCTTTTATTCCGGTCAATGCCTGGATATCCTGTAAAGGTGTATGCTGATATTGCCTTGAAGCTACCTGGGTGTTTTGCAAATCTTGCAACCACGAAACGATTTGCTGTTCTGAATTTATGGTTGCGTGGAGTGGAAGTGTGTTTATATACATTCCTACGCGGCGTTCAACTCCTGGCAAATTATCCGGGCGACCGGAAACAATTACACCATATACAATATCTTGATTACCGGTATAAGCATGCAAAAGCCAAGCCCATACACCCTGCATTAAGGTATTTACAGTAAGGTGATTCCTTTGTACATACTGCTGAACTTTTGCTGTAGAAGTGGCATCGAGAAACAGAGATTCTGTTCCGTAATAACCCGCGCCTTTTGTCCGTCCTTCGGTAACGTTTATAAAAGGGAGCAACGAACTTTGCTCTAAACCAGAAATCTGTTCCTTCCAAAAATCTTCCTCTTTTATTTTATTGACCCGCTCGATGTAACGTATATAATCCTCGTAACGGTCTTCAACGCTTACGTCAATGCTTTTACCGACAAGAAGGGATTCATAGTTTGTTAGAAATTCCTCCATCAAAATAGGAAGCGACCAGCCATCAAAAAGAATATGATGTGATGTCCAGAGCATCCGGTAACGGGTATCGGATAAACGAATAAGCCCGACACGCATTAATGGCGGCGCTTCAAAGTCGAATCCCCGGTGGCGGTCAGCTGTTTCGTAATCCTTTACAGCTGAAGATTGTTCTTCAGCGCTTAAGTGACGATAATCTAATTCTTCAACTGGTAATTCAGCTTCGCGATAAACGCATTGCACAGGAACGTTGAAAGAATCATAGAAAAAAGCACTACGCAAAATAGTGTGCTGCTTTAACAGGTAACGCCAGCTTTCTTTAAATACTTCAATGTTAAGGTCCAGTAAATCGCAGCCAAATTGCTCAATGTAGGCGCCGGAGGTATCATCATATAAGCCATGAAACAACATGCCCTGCTGCAAGCCACTTAAACGGTACAGCGAAACAATATCTTTAGATTTTTTTTTCGAACCAGTTTCTGCGTGAAGAGTAAGGTATTGAACCAGTTCATTCCTATTCGACTTAATAAAATCGATTATGGTATGATCGCTCTTTATAGCATCAATTTCTGCAGCACTTAATTTCTTTTTATCCCCTTTAAGATTAAGCTTTTCATCCTTTACAGACAATGAAAAATGCTTTTTCTCGAGAGATGCTATGAATTCCTGTATGTTCATAAACCTTAAAAACTCATAATGTTATCGTCGTCGTCATCATCTTTTTCCAGGAATTTGTCGAGCTCTTCATATTTAATTTCCGAACCAAGACCATAATCTGATGGAGTAAATCCAACCGCTGTTGATTCCTGTTCCATGCAATGCGCCACTATATTCTCAAGGCTATCTGTATAATCTTTCGCCAATTTAGTTATGGTTTCTTTATCATAATGTTTGGTACTGTAGCTCCAGGTGATAATCAATTCACCAGCTTTTATGTAACTGTTCAAAGATAGCTTCGAACTTGCGGGCTGCTTTTCGCTCATACCTGCGCCTGTAAACTCGGCAGCACGACTTAGCAAATTACTATTCCCTCCAACGGCGTCGAGCTGGCCCAGATAATTAAATACAATATCCCAGGGCTCTGCTCCTTGTAAAGAGTCAGCCTTCCGGATATATTTTAACACGCCATAACCAAGTCCTTTATCAGGAATCTGCCGTAGCTTCTCCTTAACTGACTTAATATGACTGGCAATCTGATCGCCTGCACCGCTTTCAAGCACAACCGGATATAGAGTTGTAAACCAGCCCACCGTTCTACTCGTGTCTATTCCTTCGGCAATATGCTCGCGCCCATGACCCTCCAGGCCAATTACCGACTTCTCTAATCCACTCCACTTATTTAATACTATAGATAGTGCCGTCAAAAGGATATCATTAATTTCTGTATGATAAACTTTTGGTACTTCCTGCAACAGTCTGCGAGTTAACTCGGCAGTAAGGTGAACTTTATGATGTTCGACATCTTTTACGAGCAACTTCCCGTCATACGGATTGTCTATAGGTAAAGGTTCAAAACTTTTTACCGCCTGTTCCCAATAACTCTTTTGCGAAAGCAATGTGCGACTCTCCCCGTATGTTGTCAGCGCATTGTACCACTCTCTGTATGAGCTGCTTTTCGCACCTGCATCCGGTTTTCCACCCTTGCTTAAATTTTCTAAAAGATGTTCAAGGTCTTCTAATAATATTCGCCACGACACACCATCAATAGCCAAATGATGAATAACGATGAATAAGCGGTTATTCGTTTCTGTTTCAGAAGTTTGAAATAGTACTAAGCGTATCAGTTTGCCTTTTTCAATGTCGAGGCTTTGCTGATGTTTGTCTGCGTAGTTGGAGATTTGCTCGCCTAAGTTCTCAGATCTTAAATCTTCAACTAATAACTGCCCTTCTTCCATTCCATACTCCTGCTCCCACTGCCCGTTATTACTGGTGTATTTAAATCGAAGTACGTCATGCTGCTGAACGAGTTGAGCTACAGCTTCGTTTAGCATTTCGATTGTAACCGCTTTACTTACCGATAACAACACGCTTTGATTATAATGCGAAACATCATCAGGCTGTTTGTCGAAATACCACTGCTGTATAGGTAGCAAACCTGCGGGGCCTGTCAATAAACCCTGTTCGCCAGATAGTTTTTGACCCGCTTTTAAAGATATTGCCTGTGATAAATCTAAAATAGTTTGATAGGTAAACATATCGTTCACCTCAAATTCATACCCAAATCGCCGCATACGGCTTACTACCTGAATGGTTAGAATAGAATCTCCCCCTAATTCAAAAAAGTTATCGTGGATTCCAACTTGCTCAATATCCAATAACTCTTGCCAAATTTCGGCAAGTTTCTCTTCAAGCTCATTTTGCGGGGCCGCATAATCCTTGGTTGAGTGAGCTGCTTCCGGATCGGGTAAACCCTTTCGATCGATTTTGCCACTCGAAGTAAGTTTAAAACTATCAACCTGTACCCATAAGGCCGGCACCATATATTCCGGGAGTTTTGTGTGCAAGTAATTTTGAAGTTCTTCTTTATCAAATTCACTTTCGGTCTGCACATAGGCCACTAGCCTTTTGTGTCCCTCAGAATCTTCTTTTGCCAATACCACCGCCTGATCAACCAGTTCACTTTGTTGAAGCACGCTTTCGATCTCCCCAAGTTCTATCCGGTAACCGCGAATTTTAACCTGTTCGTCAATCCGTCCCAGGTACTCTATATTACCGTCAGGGAGCCATTTGGCTAAGTCGCCTGTCTTATAAAGCTTTTGCTTTTCATCAAAAGGATTCGAGATGAACTTCTCGGCAGTTAGTTCATCTCTGTTCAAATAGCCTCTGGCAACCTGAGAGCCTGACAGGCATAACTCCCCTGTACTTCCCAGAGGGGATAAACCGTTAGCAGAATCGAGAATGTATATCTGAACGTTAGCAATCGGTTTTCCGATCACAATTACTCCCTCCTCTAAAATCGGGGTGTCGGTAAGACTCGCGCAAACAGTATTCTCAGTAGGCCCATACGCATTAACAAGGCGCACATTTTGGGCCTGGATACGTCGTCCGATACCTTCATTCAACGGTTCGCCCGCCGAAACGATAGTTTTAAGGGTGCCTAAAGAATCTATAATAATATTCTGATAGGATGGTGGCAGTACGGCTACCTCAATTTGGTGTTTAACAATCAGATTTTTAAGTCCATCTGCGGATAAAAGATCTTCTTTTGAGCATAACACTAAGCAACCTCCGCTAAGCAACGTATTAAATATCTCATAACACGAAGCATCAAAACCGAAGGAAGCAAATTGCAAGGTTCTCATGCCCGGTTCAAGCCGAAGTGCATCAGCCTGGCTTAAGGCCAGGTTAACTACACTGTGATGCTCTACCATTACTCCTTTTGGTCTTCCGGTTGAACCGGATGTATAAATTATATACGCCAGTTGGGTTGGATTGATAGGCTCCAGATCGTGTGCAGGCTGCATTCTTATTTCGCGCCTGTCCTCCCCATCCATCTCAATTATCTGTGATTCGGAAAGGTTTTCCAGTTTTGGCCTCACCGCTTCGTTGCTCACAATCAGGCTTCCGCCGATATCCTGAAGCATATAACTAATGCGTTCTTCGGGATACTCCGGGTCAATCGGGACATAGGCCCCGCCGGCTTTTAAAATTCCGAATATCCCAACAATCATTTCCACACTGCGATCAATGCAAATTGGAACCAAAGTGCCATTGGTAACGCCCTTACTTTTTAAAAGGTGAGCCAGCTGGTTGGAACGTCTGTCCAGATCGGCATAATTTAGATGCTGGTCTTCAAATAACAGGGCCATTGATTCGCCTCGGGCTAAAACCTGATCTCTAAAAAGATCCAGAATGGATTTGTTCTTTGGATAGTCGACTTTAGTTGCGTTGAATTCTGTTAGTAGTTTCAGCCGCTCATTATCCGTAAGGATTCTTAAACTGTTTACTTTCTCATCTGGTTGCTTCACAACAGAGTCAAGCAGCACTTTAAAGTTTTCCATCATTCGATTGATGGTTTCTTCCTTAAAGAGCGCACTGCTATACTGAACGGCTCCCTGCAAACCTTCAGGGGTTTCAGTTATCCGAACAATTAAATCGTATTGGGCAGTTGATGGTTCGTAACCGTCTTTTGATAATGTCAAATCGCCTAAACGAAGCTCGGGTACTTCCGGCGTATTTTGCAACACGAACATTACCTGACAAACCGGATTGCGACTCATGTCCCGCTCCCTGGCAACTGCTTCAACTACTTTCTCAAATGGTACTTCCTGGTTATCGTAAGCTTCCAGCGTAGTGAGTTTCACTTCCTCAAGTAACTCCGAAAAAGAGGCTGCGCCATCAATATTACTTCTCAGCGCTATTATATTAATGAAGAAACCGATCAGATCTTCCGTTTCCTTTTGCTGTCTACCTGCTACTGAAGTACCAATACAAATATCCTGTTGTCCGCTGTAGCGATACATAAGGACTTTGAATGCAGATAGCAAGGTCATAAACAGAGTACCGCCATGCTTGCGGCTAAGCACATGCAAACTTTGCAGAAGTTCTTTTTCAATATTTAACTCTGCTACTGCACCTTTTGAGATCCAAACCGATGGCCTTGGAAAATCGGTTGGTAACTGCAACGGATCAACGCCTTCCAGCTTTTGTTTCCAATAAGCGGTTTTTGTCTCTAGTACTTCACCTTGTAAATATTTCCTTTGCCAGATTGCAAAATCTGAATATTGGATTTCCAGATTATTTAATCGTGGCTCCCGACTTTGTACCGAAGACTGGTACAACTCTACCAATTCTCTGACAATGATAGATGTCGACCATCCATCAGAGGAAATATGGTGCATCGTTACCAAAAGCACATATTCCTGCTCTTTTAGTTTGATAAGATGAGCACGAAGCATGTGATCCTTTGAAAGATCAAATGGTTTTAAAATGAGTTGCTCTATGAAATCTTGTAATGCATCAGCATCATTTTTTCTATTCCAGTCGTTGATTTCATCTAATATCCAGCTATTCTGTTCAAGTAAATACTGATAGCCATGGCCTTCGTTTTGTTTAATGACAGTACGTAATGCCTCATGTCGGTTTATAACCTCTTGAAGTGCAAAAGTCAGAGCTTCTTTATTAAGATGGCCTGCTAGTCTTAACACTACAGGAATATGATATTGAACACTGCCCTCCAGCTGATCAATAAACCATAAACGTTCTTGTCCGAATGATAATGGCACATATTCACCTTTTTCTTCTTTAACAACAGCAGGCAATAGGGATTTTTTCTGCTGACTTCTCAGATGTTCGGCAAGCTCAGCAATTGTTGGATGAACAAATAAATCTTTAATGCTTAATTCAGTATTGAGCTCGCGTCGAATAGATGAAATAACCCGCATTCCAAGAAGGGAATGTCCCCCTATCTCGAAGAAATTATCCTGAATTCCCACTTGCTCGACATTCAACAATTCTTGCCAGATCTTTACAAGGTTTTGCTCTGTCTCATTACGCGGTGGCTGATAATTAAGATTGTCCGTAGAAATACGGTTATCGATTCCACTTAGGAACTTACGATCGACCTTCCCGTTGTTGTTTAAAGGAAGATGGTTAAGAGCGGTAAATTCCGTCGGAACCATATAATCAGGTAGTCGTTGCTGCAAAAGCGTTCTGATTTCTTTTTGAAGCAATAAGCTGATATCATTGAAGAGCGGAATGTTGGTATACAAACCATCATTTTTGATCGCCTTAGTGCCGTAAACAGATTCAACAAAATTATCGGACTGCCTTTTCTCTATTAAAATATTTACCTTAAAGGGATCTTCGTCCAAGAAGAGACGATAATGATATCCATTTGCGATTGCCATATCTAAAAGTTGTTGAACTTCCTGGCTTTCGTTATCACGAGCTGTGAGGGCCTCGGCAAAGTCGCGTGTAGTTTTAACCGACTTGTTTTCAAGAACATCAGCCAGCTGCTTGTCTTCCCACAATCGTGGATTTGGCGCATCTTTAACAGCAATAATACTTCTGCCTTCCTCCTTAATTTCAAAAAGCAAACTCTTCGTTTCAGTATCATTCCAATCCTGCCATTTAGGTTTTAATACCTCTTTTTGTAAACCAATGTGTATAATCGCTGTATAGCGATACTGACTTAACTCATTGATATAATTACCTTGTTTCCATTGAATATCTATGTGGGTAATTTGCGGATATTGATCCTTCAAACTGTAGAAATATTCAGGAGAAAAACATAATTCCTCTTCACGCAGCACTTCCTGATCTACCGCCCATTTAAATTCATCAGCACTTACTTCTTCCTGCAGCTTTGCCAGTTGCAAGCGGCTTTTAAATAGTTTCAGCGTACGATTATCCCGAATATCGCCTATGATGATACGACCCTCGCCATTTAAAAGAGAAATCCCTTTTTCAATAACTGTACTTAGATAATCTCCTCCCGGGAAGTACTGAACTACCGAGTTTATTATAATGGTGTCGGGCTGTTCGTGTTCTCCAAGTGATATCTCGTGCGCGGCACAAACCTCAAGTTTGGTAGGGCCGTAATTTCTTAGTCCGAGATTAATTCTTTGCTTTATTTTATCAATAGAATGCCTTGAGAAATCTGTGCCTGTATACTTTTTGACTTTCCCAGCAAGCTGATAATATATTAATCCCGTTCCACATCCAATTTCCAGAACCTCTTCGGGTTTCTGTGATAGAATCACACCGGTAATATCATCAAGCCATTCGCGCATTTCATCGACAGGGATAGCCTGGCGAGTAAAACTGTTGTTCCAGCCAAGGATATCAAACTCGGGATCGGCACTTTCGACTTCCTCTGCAAGCAAATACTCGTTTTCATGTATCTCTTTCCAGCTTTCTACCTGCTGATTATAAAGCTCCTGTTCTTTTTTCTTGATTAATGGTAAGCCAGGCACATAATAGCTAACCAACCTGCTGCCTGCCTGCGCATCGTGTTTTACAACCACACAGCTATTTTCGACCGGCTCTAATTCATCCAGAACACTTTCAATCTCTCCCAATTCAATCCGGTATCCACGAACCTTGACCTGATCATCAATCCGGCCAAGATATTCCATGTTGCCGTCTTGCAACCAGCGTGCAAGATCGCCGGTTTTATATAAGCGATCCTTTGGATCATTGCCAAAAGGATTCGATATAAATCGTTCTGTGCTTAATTCCGGTCTGTTTAGATAACCTCGCGCAACCTGAATACCACCGATAAATAATTCGCCCGGAATTCCCTGCGGGCATAAGGCCCCGTTCTGATCCAATATATATAGCGATACATTAGCCAATGGCTTACCAATCGGCACTACACTTCGATCTACGCCATTTTCTATAACACGGTATTCGATTGCGGTAACAGTGGTTTCTGTTGGACCATACTCATTATAAAAATCTACATGATCTTTCCATTTTGCGGCTAACTCTTTCCGACATACATCACCTCCGGCTATTACACGCCTTAAATCGGCATAATTACCTGGTGTGATATTTTCAAGGAAAAATGGTGTAGCATGTAAATGTGTAACTTTTTGTTCCTGTAAATAAATTTCGAAAGCGGGAATATCATACTGTAACCCTTCTGGGATTAAGATAAGCGAAGCACCGTTCGATAAGGCCAGGAAGATCTGTTCTACAGACGCGTCAAAACCATAATTTGAAAACTGTAGGATTCTTTCATCGCTCTTGATATTGAAATACGCGCTTTGCGCAAATACTAAATTAACAACCGAGCCATGTTCGATCAATACTCCCTTAGGGCGGCCGGTAGAACCTGAAGTATAAATTACATACGCCAATTGATCAGGCGATATTTGATTATTTAAATTCGTGATAGATTGGGAGCCGATTGCTGCGGCGTCTTGTCCATCAAGCTCAATAAGTTTAAAATCGCGTTGGTTCGCTAACTTAAGTCGGCTTTTTATACTGCTTAAGATAAGTTTTGCATTGATATCTTCCAGCATGAATGCTATACGGTCTTCCGGATACTCAGGATCGATTGGAACGTAAGCTGCACCTGACTTTAGAATCCCGAGTATGGCAGTAATCATCCAGGTGCTGCGTTCAATACAAATCGGTATAAGCTGGCCTGGTTGGACCCCATTCGACAATAAGTAATGGGCAAGCTGGTTACTACGCTCGTCTAATTGCTTGTATGTGAGTTGTTCCTTATCTAGTACTAACGCAACGGCATCAGGTGTTTTCGCCGCCTGCTCTTCGAACAGAATCACCAGGTTTTTGTCTTTGGGATAAAATGTTTCCTGACCGTTTAAGCCAAGAAGTAACGCCTCTTCTTCTGCACCTAACATTGAAAGCAAGCCAATTTTTTGCTCCGGTATTTCTGTAATTGATTTAAGCAGATTTACATAATGAGCAGACATCCGCTCGATCGAGCTTCTTTCATATAAGTCAGTATTGTATTCGGCGATTACTTGCAGACCACTTCCAGTTTCAGTTACACTAAAAGTGATATCGAATTTCGTGGTAACATGATCGTAGTTTTCGATTGCCAATTCCAAATCACCTAAACGAAGTTCAGGAACATCAGGGGTATTTTGGACAACAAAAGTAACCTGGAAGATTGGATTACGGCTTATATCCCTTTCCTTTACCACCGCATCAACCACCTTTTCAAATGGCACTTCTTGATGGTCGTAGGCTTCCATAGTCGTTACCTTCACAGCCTGCAAGAACTGTGTAAATGGCATATCGCTACTTACTTGGCTGCGCATAGCCAGGGTGTTTACGAAAAATCCGATCAACCCTTCAAGCTCCTGCTGCTGCCGACCCGCTATGCCGCTTCCCACACAAATATCTTCCTGACCGCTGTAACGATAAAGCAATACCTTGTAGGCTGCCAGCAAAGTCATGTACAAGGTAGTTCCGTGAGATTTAGACAAGGCATGTATCCCTTCAGTCAGCCCTGGCTCAATGTAAAAAGTATGAATTGCACCTTTTGTACTTTGTGTGGCAGGCCTTACATAATCCGTTGGAAGGTCGAGCACAGCTGTGCCCGCAAGTTTATTTTTCCAGTAAGCTAGCTTTTTATCAAGGTGTTCGCCTTGCAGCGATCCTCTTTGCCAAATCGCGTAATCAGCATATTGAAGATTAAGCGGATTTAAATTGATCGTCACGCCCTGATTATACGATTTATACAAGCCGACAAGTTCCCTTACCAGTATTGAACGCGACCAACCATCTGAAGCGATATGATGCAAATTAACCACCAGCACAAACTCCTGTTCAGTAAGCGTGATCAAATGACCACGAATCATATCATCTTTAGAAAGATCAAATGGTTCCTGAATTATTTGCTGTATAAATTGATCTAAGGCAGCAGCATCGTTTTGATAAGCCGTACCGTCCACCTTTGTTAAGTTCCATTTACCGGCTTCTTTTATTAATTGATAAGCCTGTCCGTCTTTTTCAAGTATTGAAGTACGTAGTACTTCATGACGGCTTACGATTTCATTAAGAGCAGCATTTAATGCAGTTACGTTAAGACTCCCTTTTAATCGTAATACCGCAGGAACATGATATTGAACGCTGCCTTCCATCCGGTCGATAAACCATAATCGCTCCTGACTAAAAGAAAGAGGGATGAATTCTGGTCTTGGATTTATTGCGGCAATACCGTTAACCGCATTTGATGTCTCTTCTGTTGGTTGAGTAAGTCGTTCTGCAAGTGCCGCTACCGATGGGTAGTCAAACACATCACTTATCGGAAGCTCTGCTTTGAAAGCTTTTCTTACGGCAGAAATTAAACGAACGGCTAGTAACGAGTGGCCGCCAAGTTCAAAAAAATCATCATGTATTCCTACCTGATCAACTTCAAGAATGTCTTGCCAGATTTCCACCAATTGAGCTTCAATTTCTGTTCTTGGAGCTACATATTCCCCCGTCTGCTCGGAAGCATCTATTGCCGGAAGTGCTTTCCGATCAACTTTTCCATTGGCGGTCAGCGGAACACTTTCAAGCTCAATAAGGTGAGCCGGCACCATATAATCGGGAAGGTTCTCCTTCGCGTAAGCTAAAATTTCTTCACGATCGAAAGAGTAGGCGGGAACGATATAAGCAATAAGCTGTTTATTTCCCTGATGATCATCGTTTGATATCACCACAGCCTGGCTTACTGAATCGCAGCCTTCTAAAACGCGGCCAATTTCGCCCGGCTCAACCCGGTATCCACGTATTTTCACCTGGTCGTCGACCCTGCCGAGGAAAACGATATTTCCTTCCTCATCGTAGCTTACCAGATCGCCTGTTTTGTATACTCTTAATCCGCTTGCTTGATCAAAAGGATCAGCTATAAACTTTTCATCAGTAAGCTCTTTATTATTCAGATAACCGCGTGCAACACCAGCCCCGCCAATGTGTAATTCGCCGGGTACACCAATCGGGCAAACCGCCCCACTGTTACTTAATACATATATTCTGGTGTCTGAAAATGGCTTCCCGATAGGTACTGTGATGCCATAATCTTTATCCAGATCGAGAACGTTTAACAGCTTTCCTACCGTAGTTTCGGTAGGGCCGTAATGGTTTACAACTTTGCAAGTACCACGGGCATCGCTAATTGTCAGTATCACATCGCCTTGCAAGGCCTCACCACCAAAAACCAGTAAACGGCTTGGAAGTAGTGGTGTATCGTCTTTCTGCAATGCCTTCCAGTGTGATGGAACGATTTTTAAACACTCAATTTGATATTTCCTAAAATACGAATGCAGATTTTCAATATGGCTAACCGCGTCTTTAGAAAATACATGGAGTGTACCGCCCGAAACAAGCCAACTATATAACGACGTGTTGCCAAGATCCGTAGCAATGGTTGAAACCAAAGCATAGGATTTGCAGGAATTGATTCCGGTTCGTTCATCCAGACCTTGTAGGTAATCCAGCATGTTGCGATGTTCTACCTGCACGCCTTTAGGCTGGCCGGTAGAACCGGATGTATAAATTACATAAAGAAGCTGCTCTGGGGTGATGTGAACGGCCGGGTTCTCAACGGGCATATTACTCATCAACGACCAGTCGCCATCCAGGTTTATGATTTCCCTGGACCCAACATTTGCAAGTTTATGCTGACTTTGAGTACTGCTAAGAATGATAGTCGCACCGGTGTCGTCCAGCATAAAGCGAACACGATCTTCCGGAAAATCCGTATCAATCGGAACGTAAGCTCCGCCAGCTTTTAGAATTCCTAACAGACCGATGATCATTTCCAAACCCCGTTCTATAAACAGGGGAACCATCACTTCGGCCTTAACTCCTTTACTTATGAGGTAATGTGCCAGCTGATTGCTTCGCTTATTCAATTCTGCGAAGCTTAATTCTTTTCCTTCAAAGGATAATGCAGTTGCTTCGGAAGTCAGCTGAACCTGGCGCTCAAAAAGTTCTTTAAGCGTGCTTTGCTGAGAAGTTTTAACATGACTAATATTCAAACCAACGGTCAGCTCTTCTTTCTCTGTTTTGCTCAGTATTTCGAGTCTGACAATTTTTTCCTGCGGCGCAGAAACAATTGAATCGAGCAACGTTACAAAGTGTCGCATCATCCGTTCAATTCGCTTAGCGCGGTATAAATCTGTACTGTAAAGCACAGAACCCTCGATTCCGTTTGCAGTTTCGGTAAGGAAGAATGTTAAATCAAATTTAACTGATGTATGCTCATAGGGTTCGCCGGTTAATACCAGATCGCCAAGCTCTAGTTGTGGCACCTCGGGGGTATTTCGCAATACCAGCATTACCTGGAATAATGGACTGCGGGTCGCGTCCCTTTCCTTCACTACTCTCTCAACCACCCGTTCAAACGGCACCTCTTGGTGCGCGTATGCTTCGAGCATTGTTCCGCGAACTTCTTCCAATAAGGAATTGAAGGTTATATCAGCATTTACCTGACTGCGAAGTGCAAGTGTATTCACAAAGAACCCAATAAGTCCTTCCAGTTCCTGCTGCGGCCTGCCTGCGATTGACGTACCTACGCATATATCTTCTTGTCCGCTATAGCGATATAACAACACCTTAAAAGCCGACAATAATGTCATATAAAGTGTCGCGCCTTGTGCCTTACTTAGGTCGAGCAAGCGTTTACTTAACTCGGTAGGAATTACAAATTCTGCGGAAGCTCCTCTGGTGCTCATTTCTGCCGGACGGATGAAATCCGTTGGTAGTTGAAGCGGACTTACTCCCTCTAACTTTGTATTCCAATACGCTAACTTACTTTCGAGAACTTCTTCTGTGAGATAGCCTTTTTGCCAAATGGAGTAATCCGCATATTGAAGCGGAAGCACCGGCAAACTTGCCTGCCTTTTCTCAGTAAATGACTTATATAACTCAGCTACTTCCCGAACCAAAATAGGCATCGACCACGCATCTGAAGCGATATGATGCATCGTAACTAAAAGCATATGCTCCGTTTTCGAAAGCACCATCAATTCCGCCCGAAGCATATGATCTGAGGATAAATCGAATGGTAATTGTGCTTGTGCAGCTATGTATTGTTGTAAAGCTGCGCTGTCTTTATTGGTCACGGTCAAAGTCCATCGGCCAGCAGGCATAACTTCCTGATAGGCCCGGCCATGATCTTCTACATAAACGGTGCGTAAAACTTCGTGGCGGTTTACTAACTCCCTGATCGAATACTCAAGGCCTTGTACGCTTAACTCGCCTTGTAAGCGAATAACGGCAGTAATATGATACTGCAAACTTCCCTCCAGCTGATCTATAAACCATAAACGCTCTTGAAAGAACGATAGCGGAATACGTGATGGACGAGGCGAGATCACATTTATCGAAGGCAGAAGTTCGGCACTCGTTTCGGACTGAATTCTTTCAGCCAGTGTGGCAATTGTGGGGTAATCGAAGATTTCGTTGATTGATATTTCAACTCCCAGCTCTCTGCGAATAGATGATATTAAACGGATAGCGAGTAGCGAGTGACCGCCGACATCGAAGAAATCGTCATTCACGCCCACTTCATCTATTTCAAGCAGTGTTTGCCAGATCGAAGCTAATTTTTCTTCCGTTTCATTCCGTGGAGCAATGAACGCAGTTCCAGACTGTAAAGCCGAATCAGGATCTGGCAATGCCTTTTTATCAATCTTCCCGTTAGGTGTCACCGGCAGTTCCTTAAGCTCTACCCAAAGTGATGGGACCATGTATTCCGGAAGCTTACTTTGAAGGTAATCCTGAAGTTCTTCCTGCTGAAAATCCTCAACAGAAACCACATAACCAACTAGCCGTTTATTACCGCTATTGTCATCGCGGGCCAGAACTACTGCTTGTCGCACCTGCTCGTGCTGCTGCAATACGCTCTCAATTTCACCCAGTTCAATACGGTAGCCTCTTATTTTTACCTGATCATCGATACGACCCAGGTATTCCAGGTTCCCGTTCGCCAACCAGCGGGCAAGATCACCTGTTTTGTATAACTTGGATCCCGTTTCATCCCCGAAAGGGTTATCTATAAATTTCTCAGCTGTTAAATCATCACGATTTAAATAACCGCGTGCTAATTGGGTTCCCCCGATATAAAGCTCTCCCGCAATACCAACCGGTAATGCCTCATTTTTCGAACCCAGCACATACAAGCTGGTATTATCCAAAGGCTTACCTATCGGGATAGAATCTTTTATCTTATTATTATTTCCGGAAATATAGAAATTGAACGTGCTGCAACCAACTGTTGCTTCGGTCGGACCATATTCGTTCACAACCTCCGCATCCAATCCTTTCTCGATATAATTATCGAAATGGCTTAACAACAAAGCCTCTCCGCCAACAACAAATTTGGTGGTTAAGCGCCTTCTGTTCGTATCCGGAACGGCGTCAGCCAATAAGCTAAGATGTACCGGGGTTAGTTTGATAAAATCGTACGGCGCATAGTTCCAGAGGTTGGGATCATCAAAAACGTTGACAAATTGCCTCGACGCGATTACGATTAACTTCCCTGCCAATAAGGGCATAAATAGTGCCGTGATGGATGCGTCGAATGTGTAAGAAAGATGAACGAAACTTCCTGAATTACCTTCCGCATCGGTTACGTATCGCGTTTTACTGTTTATAAGATAATTCATCAAGCTTTTATGCTCAATCATTACCCCTTTAGGCTTTCCGGTAGAACCGGAAGTATAGATTACATAAGCGAGGTGCTCCGGAGATATATTATGTTTTAAAGAGGTTGAAGGCGAATTGTTAATTGCTTCTTCATCTGATCCATCAAGTTCAATGACTTGATAATTGCCTGATCCTAATTTACTCTTAGCTGAATTTGTGCTTACTACTAATACTGCTTCAGTATCTTGCAGCATATAGCTTATTCGATCTTGTGGATAATCCGGATCTACCGGTACAAACGCAGCACCTGCTTTGAGCACTCCTAAAATAGCAATGAACATTTCCGGACTGCGTTCGACGCAGATTGGCACTAAGCTTTCCTGTTTTACACCTTTTTGCTGTAAAAAATGCGCCAATTGGTTAGAACGTTCATCCAGCTCGCGATAGCTGATTTCTATCTGATCAAACACTAGAGCAGGTTCGTCAGGAGTTTTATTTACCTGTTGCGAGAACAGACTAATAACGCTATCGTCCTGATTGTTGTCTGATTTCATATTATTATTAAAGAGGTTCAACACCTCATTTTCTTCTGAGTTACTTAAAAGCTTAATTTGACCAAGAGTAATATCTGAGGCTTGAATAACCTGATTTAAAACCGATTCAAAATGAGCATTAATTTGTTGTATATATTCTTCTTGTAGAAGTTCCGAATTATAGGTAAAGACAATACTTAACTCACCGGTACCGCCAATTGTTATGGTTAAGGGGAAATTGTTTTGCTCATACATGTAAACGTTGTCTACTTGTAATAGCCATTGCTTTTTTAGCAGATGATTGACAGGATAGTTTAAGAATACAAGCAAGCTGTCAAAAAAGTCACCTTGAATTCCAGACCAACCTTGAATCTCATTTATTGGAGTATGTTGGTATGCACGAGATGAAACCTGGTCGGATTGAATACCTGATAACCACGCCGTGAAGTTGATCTCGTCCTGAACATGTGCATGTAAAGGCAAGGTGTTAATATACATTCCCACCCGATGCTCTACATCCTGCAGATCTTCCGGTCTCCCGGAAACGGTAACCGCATAAATTACATGCTTGCTTTGGGTGTAGTAGGAAAGTAAATAGCCCCAAATACCCTGCATTAAGGTATTTACGGTGATACGGTTCTTTTGAGCGTACTCCCGAATTTGCTTAATGGCCGCAACATCGGGTTGTATCGTAGAGGTTTTATAGATGCCGACACCCTTGGTCCGATCTGCCTGATTTTTAATAAAAGGCAATAAGGTACTATGCTCTGCTCCGGCAAGGTAGTTCCGCCAATAGCGTTCCTGATCTTTCTTATCTATTTGCTGTAAATACTTTATGTAATCGCCGTAATCGTCAACTTTCCTTACCGGGATTTTCCTATCGCCGGCGAGGAGTTCATAGTTGGTTAAAAATTCTTCCAGCAATACCGGTAAAGACCAACCATCAAAAACAATATGATGAGTGGTCCAGATCATTTTATATTTATCAGCACTCAATCGAAGTAAAGCAAATCGTGTGAGGGGGGCTTGCTTAAAGTCAAACCCTTTATTGCTATCGATTTTAATGTACTCTTTTATCGCGGCAGTTTGCTGCGCTTCAGTCATGTCACTATAATCCAAAACTTCTATTTCCAGATTTACCTGGCGATAAACGCATTGAACGGGAATGCTAAAAACATCGTGATAGAACGCACTTCTTAAAATGCTATGTGACTGGAGAACTGCTTCCCAGCTTTGTCTGAAATAATCGAGGTTTACCTGATAAAGATCCATGGTAAACTGACTGCTATATGCTCCGCTCCCTTTACTAAACAAGCCGTGGAACAGCATACCTTCCTGTAGACCACTAAGGCGATAAATACTTCCGATTTCTCCTTTTCGTTCTGGCGAATTTAGAAACTGTGCTAGTTCTTCAGCACTTACTTCAGGATTGAGCGCATATTCTGTGGGATCAATGGCAGCGGTCTGAACCTTTTCAACGCAATGTTTAATGAGTTGTACCAGTTTTTCTTGATACGCTTTCGCGAGATTTTCTATTGTTTCGGCGTGATAATGCAGGGTACTAAAATTCCATTGCAGAATAAGTTCTCCGTCTTTAATCTGACTTTCTACAGAAATTTTAGCAGTAGACTGATCTTCGCTTATTGAAGCTCCTGAGCTTTCCTTTGCAAGATCAAATAGTTGACTTTTAGCTAAGATATTATCTAATTGGCCCAGGTAATTGAACGTGATATCCCAGGGATCTTTTTGTTGAAGTGATTCGTCTTTTGATATATATTTTAATACACCGTAACCCAAACCTTTATCAGGGATTTGGCGCAATTGTTCTTTTGTTGATTTGATTAATTTAGTTAGATCATGATCTCCACCTACCTCTAGCATTACCGGAAAAAGGCTTGTGAACCAACCGATGGTACGACTTGTATCAATTTCATTGTTAATGCCTTCCCGCCCGTGTCCTTCTAAACCAATTACAATCGTAGAATTACTTGTCAATTGATGTACAGATCCCGCAAGTGCCGCTAATAAAATATCATTTATTTCTGTCTGATATGCTTTGGGTACTATTTGAATTAATTCACTGGTTATTTGTGAATTAAGTTTTGCTACGTAGTGGGCTTGATCTTTTACAAGGATTTTATCACTTGTACTTTTATCTACTAAGATTGGATTATAGCTTCCTATAATATTTGCCCAATAGCTTCTTTGAGATAAATGTGTTTCACTTAAACTATATTGCTTGAGTGCCTCAAACCATTGCCGGTATGAGCTGCCTTTTACAGGCGTCTGTATAGTTTGCCCTTGGGTGATTTCAATGATTAACTCTTCAAGATTTTCTAATAATATTCGCCATGAAACTCCGTCTATCGCCAAATGGTGTATCACAATAAGCAGGCGGTTTTTAGTTTCTCCTTTCGGGGTTTGCATTAGCACAACCCGCACTAGTCTCCCCTCCTCAATATTAATACTGCGTTGATGTTGATCCGCTTTTTTCTCTATTTCACCGGCAATCGCATCGGGTGAAGTAAGTGATAAATCCTCTTGTAATAGCTTACTTATAAATGATCCATAAACCTGATTCCACTCGCCATCCGTTTTGGTACAAGAAAAACGCAAAGCGTCGTGTTTTAGGCATAACTGCTCGATCGCCTGTTGTAAAACTGGAGTTGTAACGGTTTTATCTATTAATAATAGTACAGCTTGGTTATAATGAGAAATAGCTGATGGCTCTTGTTCCAGATACCACTGCTGAATGGGCAATAATCCGCATGATCCGGTTAATAAACCCTGTTCGCCTGCTATTATAGGGCCAGATTGTGTTGCAAGATATTGCGACAATCCACCGATATTTTGTTGAGTAAATATCTCCTTTGGCTGCAATTCATATCCTAAGCGCCTTATTCTGCTAACCAGTTGTATGGCAAGGATAGAATCACCTCCTAACTCAAAAAAGTCATCATTCACACCAACAAGTTCTAAGCCCAGCAGTTCCTGCCAGATGGAGGCAAACTTGCGCTCAAGCTCGG